>CAXTFX010000041.1:0-15872 GCA_964243185.1 uncultured Chthoniobacterales bacterium | reverse complement strand
GCGTGGCGGCGGGGGAGGCGGCCGTCTCCTTACGGCCGCGGGCCGGGTCGGGGCGGCGGGAGGCTTCGGGGATCGGCGTGGGTCCCGCCGTGGGGGGGCTGCCCTCCGCGTCCGTCCGCAGGGCCACGGGTGGCGGGGGGACCGCGCCACCGGGGACGAGCGAGCGCAGGGCGGGCGCGGGCGCGGGCGGCGGGGATGACGCCCTCTGGCCGGGTCCAGGCGCCGGCGCGGTGGGGAGAACGTCGAGGACGGCGACGCGGGCGGGGGTTTCGACCGGGGCACCGGCCGGCGGAACCCGGTCCGGCGCCTGGCGGTGGACGTTGGCGGATTCCCTACCGCGCCGGCGCCGGGAGTGGGAGCTCCCGTGTCTGGGGTGCGCGTCCGCCACGTGTTTGAGCGTGGGGTCCCCGACCCGGTCAAGCCCGCCGGGCCGGAGGCGGGCCCGGATCTCGCGGAGGACCGCGCGCACGCTGGTCGCCCCGTCCGCGGCGGGGACACCGCCGAGGGCCAGGCCACCGAGGGAGAGCAACGCCAGGGCGCTGACCCGGACACGGCACCGCGCGGAACGAAGGGGGCGTCTCATGGGGAAAAACGGCACTTCGGGGCAGTGTGACGGTCCGAGCGAAAATTTGCAAGGCCGCAGTCCTTCCGGAAGTGGTTCAATTCGACTGGCGGCGAGGGTAGGGCGCTCATCCTTAAGCCGCCGCGGGGAGGTGCATCGAAAGCGAAAACGGGCGCTGGGCTAGGGATAACCCGCCCTACCTCCGCCGCCGCCGCCAGTTTTCCCAAACTAGGCCACTACCATCCTTCCCTGCCGTCGGAGCACGCAACGGAAGAAGGGCGGCCCCCGTCGTGGGGACCGCCCTTTTCCTGAGCCGAAATCGTGCCGAACGACCGCGTCCGCGCGGCGGGCCGGACACCTCACGCAGCCTTGAGCGCGAACGCCGACATCGCGGTCCCGACTTCGCGGGCCCGGGCCGAAGCGGGGGCGACGTCAAAGTAGCCGCGGATGGCGCGCAGGTGGCGGACCAGGAAGCGGTCGCCAAGTCCGAACACCCGGTCGAGCACCCGCAGGACGGGCGAGCGGAAGGTGTAGTCGAACATCACGTCGACCTCCGTCAGCCGCGAACGGATGGCGTGAAAAGTGACCATGCCGAAGATCTCGGCGTTTCCGTCCATCGAGCGGAACACCAGCGTGCCGGGGACGGCGGATTCGGCCTCCGTCATCACGACATCGGCTTTCACCAGGGGAGCCAAACGCACCTGCCAATGGGAGATGCCGTGCCCGGTGAACTCGGCGCGTTCGACGCCGCGGAGGGCGTGGCGGTAGTTGGCGACGTCCGTCAACTGGGACTGGGCGTTTTCGAGCGTTTGATTCAGGTGAAAGATCTTGTGCAGAATCATAGGTGGGCGTGTGGGGAGGTGAGGTGAAACCGAGGTGTCGAGGCACGCCGATCAGGTGGGCCCGAGGCGGCGCGACGGCTATTCAGCAAGCGGTGTGCCGGGCGGTTTTCACGAGGGCGCAGACCGCGAAACCGGCCGTTTCGATGTTCAAACTGCTACAGAAATGTCCGGTTGTAATACAAATCTGACAGCCGCCCGGACGGACCGTTTCCCGCCTCAGAAAGCGAAGCCGAACGTGAAGTGAAACGCCCCGATGGATTCGTCCCCCTTCGGGTTCGGGTTGATGCCGTAGTCCAGGCGCAGGGGGCCGATGGGCAAATTGTAGCGGATGCCGGCGCCGACGGCGTAGCGCAGATCGTCCAGGCCGAAGTCCCGGGCGCGGGGACGCAGGTTGCCAGCGTCCACGAACACGGCCCCGCGCAGGTCGGGCAGGCTGTTCACGAGGGGAAAGAGAGCCTCGACGTTGAAGATCGTGTAAGCCTGCCCGCCGATGGGGTTCTTGTAACGGACGTCCATCGGCCCCAGCTCGCGCTCGGCGAAGCTCCGCACGCTGGTCGCGCCGCCGAGGAAGAAGCGCTCGTCAATGGGGAAGACGTTCTTCGGGAGGCGCACCGGCGGGGTCTTCGGGTCGTCGTCGGTGAACTGGTAGCGGCGGGAGTTGCCGTCAATGGTGCGGGTGTCGCCGTAGGGGGCGACGACGCCGGCGCGGAAGCCGGCGGCGAGGGTGAACCGCTTGCCGAGGGGCTGCACGTAGGACACGCGGAACGTGCCGCGCAGGAAGCTTAAGTCCCCGCCGAAGATCGGGCTGGCGGCGTCGGCGCTCACGCTCGCGTAGAGGCCGCGGGAAGGGGCGACAGGGTTGTCCCGCAGGTCCAGCGAGGCGCTGCCGCCGAGGGAGGTGACGTTGTAGCTCGTGGTGCCGATGTTCGCCGGGTCGGCGGCGAACTTGGAGAGGTTGTCGTTCTTGGCCAGCGCGAAGGCCGTCAGCCGGACCTGCTTGCCGATGGGGCGGGTGATCTGGGCGAGCAGGCCGACCTCCTGCTTGGTGTAGGTGTCCAGGTCGCGGGTCTGCGCGTTGAGGTCCAGGCGCAGCTCGTTGTCCGTTTCCAGGAAATACGGGTCGAGGTAGAGCAGGTCGCCCAGGAGCGAGCGGGTGGAGTAGTCCACCGTCAGCGAGATGGGCCGGCCGGTGCCGTTGAGGTCGCGGTCGCGCAGCTCGAAGCCCAGGATCGGACCCTCGAAGGTGCCGTAGCCCAGGGAGGCGCCGAACTCGCGCGCCTTGGCCTCCTTCACGTCCAGGTCCAGGCGCAGGGTGTCGTCCGGCTGGGGCACGGCGCTGACTTGCAACAGGTTGAACAGGCCCGTGCGGATCATTCGCTGGTAAACTTCGTCGAGCTCCTTTTCGTTGTAAGTCCGGCCGGAGAGCTTCTTGAAACGGTTCTGGAGGAACCGCGGCTTGAGCCGGTCGGTGCCGCGGACCGTCACCCCGTCGAACTTGAACACGGGGCCGGGCTTGACGACGAAGGTCGCCGGGATCGCCCCGCCGGCGTCGGCGAGGTTCGGGTCGCTCTCGGCCGTGACCGTCACCTGGTAATGGCCGCGCAACTTGTAGAATTGCTCCAGCCGGCGCGCCATCGAGTCCACGCGCGGCCGGGTGTAGGGCTGCGCGGCCTGCTCGGCGATGACCGCGCGGACCTCCGGCTCGGGGTAGGCCAGCGGGCCGGTGAGGGTGACGGGGCCGAAGCGGTATTCCCGGCCCTCGGCGATGGCGATGGCGAGGTCGGCGCGCGTGTGCCCCTGCGAAAAGTTCACCGCGGGCGGCGACACCTTGGCATCCAGGTAGCCCTCGGCGAGGTAGTAGCGGCTGATGAGTTCGAGGCCCTTGTCCACGTCCTGCTGGACGAAGGGCAGGTCGTTCTTGTTCCGCGGGAAACGCTCGCGGGTCGGCCCGACGACGTATTCCCGCAGGGTGGCGTCCGGCGCGGCGCGGTTGCCGCTGAAGTCCACGTTGCCCAACACGACGCGCGCCCCCTCCCGCACCTCCAGGCGCAGGGTGTTGCCGCCGAGCAGGGTGTAGGAGGCGCTGGCGTCCGCGTAGCCGTTGCGACGGTAGTAGAGCTCCAGGAAGAAGGCGGCGTCGTCGCCCGTGGCGCGGGTGACGCCGTTGCGTTGGAGCGTTTCCAGCGGCTCGGCCAGGGCGTCGCGCAGTTCGCTCTCGGGGAAAGCGGTGACGCCGGCGAAGGTCACGGTGACGTTCCCCGCCCGGATCGCCGCGGCAGGGCCTTCCTGGTGGCGCGGGCGGAAGTTGGCGCAGCCGGAGAGCAGGGTGACGAGGATGCCGCAGACGGCGAAGGTAGGGCGGGTGATCCCTGACCCGCCGCTTGCGGGCGTAGTCGGCGCGCTGATCGGCGGCGGCTTAGGGATCACCCGCCCTACCCGCCGAGCACTGGCGCCGCCCGTTGGGTGAGTGCCACTCATCGGAAGCGCACCAGATACTTCACGCGCCCGCGCAGGTCGCCCTCGATGCCCAGGTCGGCGATGACCTGGACGCGGTCCGTCACCTTGTAGCGGCCGGAAACCTGCTGGCGGCCGGTGCGGGCGTCCACGTTGCCGACGTCCAGGTCGATCTTGTCGGCGAGGGTGGGCTGGGGGTTGGGGTTGGCGCGGCCCTTGGGCTTGAAGTTGCGCCGGTAGAGGTCCTGCAAGACCAGGATGGTGGCCTTGCCGGCGAGGGCCTGGGAGTTGCCGGTGAGCTCCTCCGTGGTCGAGCCCGTGGCGAGGAGGGAGACGATCTGCTCCTGCGGCAGCGGCGGCTCGGAGGTGAACTGGGTCTTGGGCTCGCGGGCGCGGCCGGTGATATAGACGGTGACGATCCGGTCGCGGATGGTGGAAACGCCGCGCAGGTCGAGCACGGGGTTGAGCGGCTGGTCGGGGGTGAACTGGATGTTGCCGTCGGTGATCTCCAGCCGGGAGAACGGCAGGGTCGCGGTGAGGTTTTCCACGTTGACGGCACCGGCCAGCAGCGGCTTGGCGCCGGTGCCCCTGAGCGTGAGGTCCACGAGGGCCTGGCCGTTGGCGAGGTTGCCGCGGACGAGGAAGGGGTCGTCGGTGACGATACGCAGGTCGAAGGTCCAGTCGCGGATCGGGGGGGCATCAATGGAGATCGTTTGCGGCCCGGCGCTTTCGGCCGCCGCGGGCGGGGCGGGGGCGGGGCGGCCGGGGAGGTTGATGGGGACGATGTCAATGTCCTTGAGGAACCGGCTCTGGGTGATGCCGACGCGGCCGGTCACGGCGGCGGTGGGCAGCGGGCCGGTGACGCGCACGTCGGCGTTGACGCGGGCGGTGGTGTTGTCGTCGCGGAAGGCGAGGACGTCCTTGGCGCGCAGGGAAAGGTCAATGCGGGCGTCGGCGGCGGTGAGCTTGGCGAAGTCCACCCGGCCGCCCAGGGTAAAAGTGCCGCCGCCAACGTCGCCGCTGAAGCGCTCGACGACGATCTGACGCTGGGTGAAGGTGACGCGCAGGCCGAGGTCGGCGATGCGGGGGAACGTGATGTTGTCCGCCCGGGCGCCGGCGACGTTGGCGGTGAGGGCGCCGGCGAAGGTCGGGTTCTCGATGGTGCCGGCGACGCGCACGTCGGCGTTGGCGCGGCCGTTGATGTAGGCCAGCTTGGGCACGAGCGCCTTGAGGAAGCCCAGGTCGGAGTCCGGCAGGGTGACGCGCAGGTCCACGGGGGATTTCGGGTCCACCCGGCCGTCCCGGAGCACGGTGTTGAGGTTCAGCGGCACGTTGCCCTTGATTTCGAGGGCCTTGAACTGCGGCTGGAGCAGGCTGGCGACGAGGTTGAGCCGGTCGTCCTTCAGCCCGAGGGCCACGTCGAGCGTGGCGGGGGCGAGCCCGAGGCCCTTGGTCGGGCGCAACTCGCGACCCTGGACGCGCACGTCGGCGCTGATCTTGGACAGGCTGCCCTTGGCATGGACGGCGAGCTGGAGGTTGCCGAGCGCGGGGGCGGGTTCCTTGGGCTTGACCAAGGCGAAGAGGGTGGGCAGATCAATGACCTTGGAAGCGACGTTAACGTCAATCGCGTCCACGTCCGGGATGATCCCCGCCGGGTCGCCGGGGCGGAGGGGGAGTTGGACGTAGCCGGCCAGGAGGTCGGTGCCCCGTTGCACGAGGTGCAGGTTATCCAGGCGCAACAGGCCGCGGCGGTAGTCCAGCGTGGCGCGCAGCTCGGCGCCGTTGAGGCGGACGGCGAACGTGGGTAGCTCGACGGGCTCGGGCAGCGTGTATTTTCCGGCTACGTCGGCGTCGGCGGGGCCGACGGCGTTGAACTCCACGCCGCGGGTGGTGACGGAGGCGGAGCCGGTGCCGGCGATTTTGGATTTTGAATCTTGGGTTTTGGATTCGCCGCCCTCCGCCGGCGGGAAGCTGCCCTCGCCCTGCCAGCGCAGCTTGACACTGCCGGCGAGGTGGACGTCCCCGGGCGGGTTGGCCTTGGCCGGGACCCCGGTGGCGCCCGGGAGGACCCGGCCGCCCCCACCGTTCTTGCCGCCGGCCGCGACGCTGGAAACGATCTGCGGCCGTGGGGGCGTCTGGCCGGGCTTGCGCTTGACGGCGGGCTCCCGGGAGAGGTCGGCCTTCTTGTTCTTCGCCGGGTCCGGCGGCGGGGAGAAAGCTTTCAGCAACGGCTCGAAAGTCTTCAGGTCGTTGAGGTCGCCCGCGACGCTGCCGCGGTAGTCGAACGGCGCGGCCAGCCCGGCCTCGCCGTCCACGGAGACGGTGTTCTTGTCGTCGAACCGGAGCACGAATGCCTGCACCCGGGCGCGGTTGCCGGCGAGGTTGACGCGGCCGTCGAGACTTTGGACGGCGCGCACCCCGCGGACGCGCACGTCCCGCGCGGTCACGACGGCGAAGCCCTCGCGCACGGCAGGCGCGGGCCTGGCGTCGGGCGCGGCGCCGGGAGCGGCGATCTCGCCCACGGCTTTAAACTCGATCCGGGCGGAGCCGGCGACGGGTTCCTTGAAGCCGAAACCGCGCAGGGTCGGCTCGAAGGCCGCGAGGTTGGGGAAGTCCAGGACCGTGTTGACGTCGAAGGGCTGCGGGCCCGTGAGCCCCACCTTGCCGCCGAGGCCGACGACGTTCCTTTCGTCGAAGCGGACCTGCCCGTTCTGGATGACGGCCTGGTTGTCGGCGACGACGACCCTGGCGTCCGCCCCGGCGACGCGCACGCCGGCGGCGTTGAGGTCGCGGGCGGTCACGTCCAGGTTCGCGTTGATCTGCCGGTCCGCGTCGGTCAGCCCGAGCCGGCCGGAGGCGTCCCCGGTGACGCGCAGGGAGCCGGCGAGGGGTTTGTCCACGCCGTTGGCCCGGAGCGCCGGGGCGAGCCGGGCGAGGTCGGGGAGGTTGACGTCCACCTTGCCGGTGAACGGCCGGGGTCCGTCCAGACCGAAGGTGCCGGAAACGCTCAGGTCGTTGCGGTCGTCCAGGCGGACCCGCAGGGAGTTCGCGGTGACGACGTTGTTCTCCACGCCGACGTTGCCGTCCACGGTCTGGACTTTCAGCCCGCGCGCGGCGAGGTCCCGGCCAGTGAACTCCAGGCCGCCCCGGAGGGCGCCGTGGACCGTTTCGACGTGGCCCTTGGCGGCGAGCCGGCCGGCGAGGGGTTCGGTTTTGAGGTCGGCCGAGAGGCGGGAAAGGTCCGGGGCGTCCACGGACAGGTCGGCCGTGAGCGGTTGCTTGAGCGCGTCCGCGCCCGGCGCCGGGATGACGTAGCGGGCGCTCAGGGCGACCTTGTTCGGGCCGCGGACGGCCTCGACGGTCTCGACCTTCGCGTCCGGCCCGTCGGTGGTGACGCCGAGGGTAACGGCGTCCAGGACGTAGGGGCCGTAGCGGACGTTGTTTAACGTCGAGCGCAGTCTCGTTTGCAGCCCATCGAACCACGGTTTCGGGGGCGGGGGCGGCGCGTTCGGGGCGGCCGGGGGGGCGGTGGCGTCGGCGGGGAGCGTTTTCGTGACCTCGGCGGTGAACTCCGCGCCGGAGACGGCGGCGTCCGGGTTGGCGGCGGCAACCTCCCGCGCGCGGCCGGCGAGCTTGGCGTTAAGTTTGCCGTTTTCCAGGGCGAACGGTCCGGCGGCCTCGAACGCGCCGCGCAGGCCGAGTTCCGGCGGCAGGGCGACGGGGAGGGAGGTGAGGTCGGGCGCCTTGAGGTCCAGGTCGCCGCGGACGGAGGCGCGCGGCAGGTCGGCGATGCTCTCCGGCAGGGCGATGACGGCCTTGGCGCCGACGACGTTGGCCGCCTGCGTGACGGTGAACTGGTCCAGCCGCGCGTTGCCGTCGGCGATGGGCAGGAGAACGTCCACGCGGTCGAGCTTCGTCGGCGGGGAGGAGACGTCGCGGGCGTGGGCTTCGAGCTGGCCGTTCCAGGTGCGCGGCCGGTCGCTCTGGCCGTCGAACCGGAGGTGCAGCGCGTCCACCCGGCCGTCGAGCGCGACGTCGAGCTTGAGGAAGTCGCGCAGGCTGCCCAGGGAGATGTCCGCGAGGTCGAGCTGGACGTGGGCGCGGGGCGGGACGCCGAGGCCCTGGAGCTGGACGTCGGCCGTGGCGCGGCCGTTGAAGACGTCGCCGTCGAGCTTCAGCGCGAGGAGTTGCCGGTCCAACTGCGAGGCGTCAATGCCCAGGCGCCGGAGCTTGAAGTTGTCCGCCAGGACGAGGTCGGTGAACTCCAGGTCGCGGTTCTGGTAGGTGGTGTTCGCCGTGACGTTCTTGAAGTCCGGCCCGCCGGGCACGCGCAGTTCGTCCAGCTTGAGCCGGCCGGGACGGTCGGGCAGGAGTTCGAGGTTGAGGTTGGCGATGAGCAGGCCGCTTTCGTTGACGGCCGTGGCCGCCTGCGCGACGGCCGGCGCGAGGGGGATCGGGACGGCGCTGCTGGCGGCGGTGGCCTGCCCGGCGGCCTCGGCTTTCTTGGTGTCGGTCGGGCGGAGTTGGACGTTGACGTTTTGCAACGTCAGCCGCTCCGGGAAGGGCAGGGGCGGGAGCTTGAAGGGCTCCTTTTTCTTGGGCGCGGCGGGCGGCTCCTGGTTCGGGTCGTAAACGAAGTGAACGTCGCGCACCTCGACGTTCCTCAGCCACTTGCCCGAAAGCCCGCCGCGGACCAGCGCCGGCAGCGAGTAGCCGAGCTTGAGCTCACCCACGTCCGCCCGCTCGATGGGTCCGGGCCGCGTCGGCTTGACGCGCACGTCCTTCAAGGTGAGTCCGCCGATGATGGACCCGGAAGGGGTAAATTGGATGTCGAGCCCCTGTTTGGCGCCGACCTTTTTTGCCGCGAACCGGGCCACGCCGAAGAGGATCGGCTGGTAGCAGACGACCAGCAGCAGGAGAAGGGTCCCGAGCCCGGCCAGGGTGCGCTGCCACCACGGCCAGCGGCGGCGCGGGGGCGGCGCGGGGGCGGTGGGTGGGGATTCGTCGTGGGGGTCCGGGGCGGGCAAAGCGGCGGAGGCTAACGGGTCCGGCGGCCGGGTTCAACCGGGGGTCCGCGCCGGGGTAATATTTCACACTCCCCGGCGTTGCAATCCCCCCCCGCGGTCCTACGGTCCGCGACGATGATTAAAACGGGGGTGGATTGGGATTTGCCGGCCGCGGTTTCGACCTACAACGTGGACCGTTGGGGCGTGGGCTACTTTGGCATCAACGCGGCCGGCCACGTCCAGGCCACGCCGCTGCAAAACGCGGGCGGCTCCATTGACCTGATGGACGTGGTCGCGGAGGCCAAGGAGCGGGGGCTGGACTTCCCGCTGCTGATCCGCTTCCAGGACCTCGTGCGCCACCGCGTCGAGACGATCTGCCAAGCGTTCGGCAAGGCCATCGAGGATTTCAAATACCAGAGCCCGTATCGCGGGGTTTTCCCCATCAAGGTCAACCAGCTCCGCGAGGTCGTGGAGGAGATCATTGACGCGGGCGCGCCGTATCACTTCGGCATCGAGGCCGGCTCCAAACCCGAGCTGCTCGCGGCGCTGGCGGTCCACCGCGACCCGGAGAGCCTGATCATTTGCAACGGGTATAAAGACCGCAACTTCATCCAGAACGCCCTGCTCGGTCGCAAGCTCGGCAAGAGCGTGATCCTGGTGGTGGAAAAGCTGGAGGAACTGCGCGCCATCATTGACGTCTCGAAGGAAGTCGGCGTCGAACCTTACGTCGGCGTGCGGGTGAAGCTGTTGTCCAAGGGCGCGGGCAAGTGGGCCACGTCCGGCGGGGAAAACGCGAAGTTCGGCTTGTCCACGGCGGATCTCGTCGCCGCGAGCGCGATGTTGAAGGAGGCCGGGCTGGCGCACTGCCTCAAGCTCGTGCACTTCCACGTCGGCTCGCAGGTGCCCGACATCGGCACCGTCAAGCGGGCGGTGCGCGAGGCGGCCCGGTTTTACGCCAAGCTGGCCAAGATGGGCCATGACGGGCTCCGGCACCTCGACGTCGGCGGCGGCCTGGGCGTGGACTACGACGGCTCGCGCACGGCCTACGAGAGTTCGATGAACTACTCGCTCCACGAGTATGCCCGCGACGTCGTTTACAACATCATGGAGGTCTGCGATTCCGAGAAGGTCGCGCACCCGATCATCACGTCGGAGAGCGGCCGGGCCATCGTCGCGCACCACTCCGTGCTGGTCGTGGAGGCGTTCGGGGCCATCGAGAAGAGCCAGGAACTCGGCGTCGTCGAGGTGACGGAGCGGGACGCCAAGATCGTGCAGGATGTATATGAGGTGCAGAAAACCATGACGCGCGAGAACCGGTTGGAAGCTTTCCACGATTCGCAACAGTTGCGTGAGCAGGCGCAGAGCATGTTCGAGCTGGGTCTGTTGGACCTGGAAACCAAGGCCAAGGTCGAGACGATCTACTGGCAGATCGCGCGCAACGTCGTCCGTAACTTCGAGGGCTTGCGCTTCATCCCGGAGGAGGTGCGCGAACTCGCCAATGGGTTAGGCGACATCTACCTTTGCAACTTCTCCGTCTTCCAGTCCATGCCGGACCATTGGGCGTTGGGACAACTGTTCCCGATCATGCCCATCCACAAGCTCAACGAGCTGCCCGAACGGCAGGGCACGCTGGTGGACATCACCTGCGACTCGGACGGCAAGGTCAACAAGTTCATTGACCTCCAGGACGTGAAGGACACGCTGCCCCTGCACGCCCTCAAACCGGGCGAACCGTATTACCTGGGTATCTTCCTGGTCGGCGCCTACCAGGACATCATGGGGGACCTGCACAACCTGTTCGGCCGCGTCAACGAGGTGCACGTCTTCCTCGAAGAAGACGAGGAGGACGGATGGTATATCGAAGAGGAGATCGCCGGCAGCCCCATCGGGGAAGTCCTGGCGATGACGCAATGGGAATCCAGCGACCTCGGCCGCATGATGAAGCAGCAGATTGACGCCGCCATCAAGGGCAACCGGCTCAAGCCGAACGAGGCGATGCGCTTGCTCGATGGCTACGAGAAAAGCCTGCGCGGTTCGACGTATCTCAACTTCTCGGCCACGGGCGTGAACGCCAACGGCGGCAATGGGTTGAAGCGGTAGGGAAAACGCGCTTGCCCGCGTCCGGCGCCGGACGGATGCTCCCGGCGGAGGTGCTCATCTTATGATTGCCACGCTCGATTCTCCGACCCGCGTCCTGCCCGACTCCGAATTGACCATCGAGGAGTTTGCGGCTCTGCCTACCTGGGAAGCAGTTTATGAGTTGGTGGACGGGCGTTTGTTGGAAAAGCCCATGAGCGCATTCGCCGGACTCGTGATTTTCAATCTGTCCGAGGAGTTTTCGGCTTGGCGCCGCCGGACCGATGCCGGGCTGTTTTTTGTCGAGCAGAAGTTTCAGTATCTACCCCACCATCCCAGGACGGTGCGCGTCCCCGACGGGGCTTTCATTTCCGGGACGCGCCTGATGGGTTACCGGTGGGAACAGTCGTTTTTGAGGGTGGCCCCCGACCTCGCCGTGGAGGTGGTTTCTCCCTCCGACATCTTCTACGACGTGGACCGCAAGCTCGCCGAGTTCTTCGAGGCCGGGGTGCGCCGCGCCTGGATCATCAACCCTGATACCGCTTCCGTGCGCGTCCATCGCTCGTTTGCGGACGTGACCATCCTGCGCCCCGGTGACGAACTGGTGGACGAGGAAGTCCTCCCCGGCTTCCGCTGTCCCGTGGCCGCGCTGTTCTTGCGGCCGGGACCGCCACCGGCGGTTTGATGCGGCCGGCGTCCGGGCGCACATTGCGTCATGCGGCGCCTCCTTTCCCTGCTCTTCCTGCTCGCGGCGTTCCTGCCTGACCCGACACGCGGGGCGGACGACCCCAAGGCCGGCCCCGTCTATGTCCTGCCGGTGAAGGGCGAGATCAACCAGGCGCAGTTCCTCTTCCTGCGCCGGGGCTTGAAGCAGGCCGAGCGCGCGGGCGCGGCGGCCATCATCCTGGAGCTGGACACCTACGGCGGCCGGCTGGACGCGACGGCCGACATCCAGAAGGCGCTCCTGCGTGCGGCCGTGCCGACGTTTGCCTTCGTCAACCCCAACGCCGGGAGCGCGGGGGCGCTCATCGCCATCGCGACGAAGACCATCTACATGGCCCCGGTGTCCGCCATCGGCGCGGCGGCGCCCGTCGGGGGCAACGGCGAGGACCTGTCCAAGACCATGCAGCAAAAGTCCGTGTCCTACTTCGGCTCCTACGCCCGCGGGGTCGCGGAGCGCAACGGGCACAACCCGGACGTCGCCGAGGCGTTCATGAACGCCGACAAGGAGGTCAAAATCGGCGAGGAGATCATCAACCCCAAGGGCACGCTGCTGACCCTCAACGCCCAGGCCGCCACCCGGCGCATCGGCGACAAACCCGTGCTCGCCGCCGGCATCGCGGACTCCGCCCGGGACCTCGCCCGCAAGGCCGGGTTCACCGGGGAAATCCGCCGGCTCGAGCCCTCGGGCTTCGAGCGGCTGGCGCTGGTCATCACCGCCCTGGCCCCCGTGTTCCTGCTCGGCGGGCTGGTCGGCGCCTACATCGAGTTCAAGACGCCCGGCGCCGTGCTGCCCGGCGTGGTTTCGGTCGTCTGCTTCGCCCTGTTCTTCCTCGGGCACTACCTCGCCGGGCTGGCGGGGATGGAAGTCGCGGCGGTGTTCGTCCTTGGCGTGATCCTGCTCGTGGTGGAGATCGTGTTGATCCCGGGCAGCACCGTCGTGGGCGGCATCGGGCTGGCGCTGATGGTCGGCTCGCTGGTCTGGGCGATGGTGGACCGCTACCCCGGTCAGCCCGTGTTCTCCAACCCGCGGGCCTTCCTCTGGCCATTGACCTCTTTCACGCTCGCCGCGGCGGCCTCCCTCGTCGTCATGGCCGCGCTCGCCCGCTTCCTGCCGCGGACGAACCTGTATCACCGCCTCGTCCTCGGCGCCGTCTCCGCGCCCGCGCCGGCCGGGGTCCTGCGCGGGGAGACGACCGGGTCGGGCGCCGTGCCCGTGTCGGCGTTGGGCATCGGGGAAACGGGCGTCGCGCGCACGGACCTGCGCCCCAGCGGCCGGGCGGCGTTCGGCGAACGGATCGTGGACGTGGTCAGCCCCGGCGAGTTCATCCCGGCCGGGAGCGCCGTGGCCGTGCGCGCCGTCGAGGGCGCGCGGGTGGTCGTGGTGAGGGCCGCGCTCCGTGCGGAATGACGAATGACCAATGACGAATGACAAAGAAGCTCCCCCGCCCCCAGCCTAGAGCTTTGCCTCCGGTTAGTGCCTCCGGTCCTTCATTGGTCATTCGTCGTTCGTCATTCGTCATTTTCCTTTTGCTCCTCGCCTTCGCTGGCTGCGGGAAACGCGAAACTGCCGTCGCGCGCGCCAACCGCGAGGGCATTCTCCTCCTGGGCAACGGGGCGGAGCCGTCCGACCTCGACCCGCACCTCATCACGGGCACCAAGGAGTTCAACCTCTGCGAGGCGCTCTTTGAAGGGCTGCTCAACGTGGACCCCGTGGACCTGCACCCCATCCCCGGCGTCGCCGAGTGCTGGGAAACCTCACCCGACGGCCGACTCCTCACCTTCCACCTGCGCGCGGACGCCCGGTGGAGCGACGGCAGCCCCGTCACCTCCGCCGACTTCCTCTTCGCCTGGCAGCGGATGCTCACGCCCCGGCTCGCCGCCGAGTTCGCCTTCTACTATTACCCCGTCACCAACGCCGAGCGTTTCAACAAGGGCGAACTCACCGACTTCGCCCAGGTCGGCTTCGCCGCGCCCGACCCGCGCACCGTCACCGTCCGCCTGGACAACCCCACGCCCTACCTCCTCAACGTCCTGGCCCGCGCCCCGTTCTACCCGGTGCAGCGCGCCTGCCTGGAGCGCGCCGGCGATCCCGCGGGCCGCGGCACGGGCTGGACCCGGGCGGGCAGCCTCGTCGGCAACGGCCCGTTCACCCTGCAGGAGTGGCGGGTCAACGACGCCATCACGGTCGTCAAAAACCCGCGCTACTGGGACGCCGGCCGCGTGCGGCTCAACGGCATCCGGTTCCTGCCCATTGATAACCTGGAGGTCGAGGAACGCGCCTTCCGCGCCGGGCAACTCCACAAAACGTATGCCGTGCCCTTCGGCAAGCTCGACGGCTACCGGCAGGACCCCGCCAGGGTCCTGCGCGTGGACCCCCAGGCCCGCACCCAATACGTCATGTTCAACTGCGCCGTGGCCCCCTTCACCGACCCCCGCGTGCGCCGCGCCCTCGGGCTGGCCGTGGACCGCGAGAGTCTCGTCAAGAACGTCACCCGCGGCGGCGAGCGGCCCGCCTTCGCCTTCACCCCGCCCGGCCTGCTCGCCGGTTACACGCCGCGGGCGCGCATGGACTTCCAGCCCGCCGAGGCCCGCCGGCTCCTCGCCGAAGCCGGGTTCCCGGAGGGCAAGGGCTTCCCCGACATCGAGGTGCTGCTCTACACGACGGAGACTTACCGGGCCATCGCCGAGGCCATCCAGCAGATGTGGAAACGGGAGCTCGGTATCGAGGTCCGCCTGCGTAACGAGGAGTGGAAGGTCTATCTCTCCACCCGCACCCAGAAAACTTACACCCTGTCCGAGGCCGGCTGGACCTCCACCTACCTGGACCCGCAGGGGTTCATGGACCTGTTCGTGCGGGACAGCCCCGTCAACCAGATGAACTGGGCGCACCCGGACTTCGACGCCGCCCTCGCCGCGGCCGCGCGCACGCTCGACCCCGCCGCCCGCCAGGAGCACCTCCAGCGCGCCGAGGCCGTGGTCATCGCCGAGGCGCCCTCCGTGCCGCTGTGCCATTTCACCCGCGCCTACCTCCTGCGCCCCGAGGTCAAGGGCTGGAGCCCCAACCTGTTCGACGACCACCCGTATAAGTTTGTCACGCTAGAGCCGTGAAGCGCCGTAGGCGCCGCTCCTCGGGAATGATCCTGCTTGCCCTTCGCAATCCGCTCTCCTCTACTCGCGCCCATGTTGCGCGCCCGCCTGTTCGCCGTCCTCCCGCTCCTCGCCGCCGCGGCCCTCCGCGCCGAACCGCCGGCCCCGGCCGACACCGCCCCGAAGTCCCTCTTCGAGCGCGACTCCCCCACGCCCGACCCCGGCGGCCTGCGCGCGAAACTCGCCGACCGCGGCGTCACCTTCGGCCTGCTCTACACCGGGGAGGTCTTCGGCAACCCCGCCGGCGGCTACCGCCAGGGCGCCGTCTATGACGGCCTGCTCACCACCTCCCTGGACGTGGACTTCGAGAAGCTCGCCCACCTCAAGGGCGTCAGGCTCCACGCCCTCGTTTACTACCCGCACGGCCCCAGCGGCACGCAGAAATACACGCGCGACCTCAACCTTTTCTCCAACATTGACGCCTACGACACCGTCCGGCTCTTTGAGCTCTGGGGCGAAACGTCGTTCTTTGAAAACGTCGTCAACCTCCGCGCCGGTCAGATCGCTGCGGACGCCGAGTTCGCCACCACGCAGGGGGGCGCCCTGTTCATCCACCCCAACTTCGGCGCCCTGCCCAGCATCTCCCTCAACGTCCCCGCGCCCATCTACCCCCAGGCCACCCCGGGCGTGCGCCTGCGGCTGAACTCCCCCGGCGCCCGCTTCTACCTCCAGGCCGGCGTCTATGCCGGCAACCCCGACGCCGACCGCCTCGGCGACCCCTCCCCCGATTTCCACGCCGGCACCGCCTACAACGACCACGGCGTCCGATTCCCCATCTCGGGCCACCAGGGCGTCTTCTCCGTCTATGAGGCCGGCTTCCTGCTCAACCAGGGCAAGGACGGCCGGGGCCTGCCCGGCGCCTACCGCGTCGGCGGTTTCTGCCACACCGACACCTTTTCCGACCTCCGCCGCGACGACCGGGGCCGCTCCCTGGCCGACCCGCGCTCCACCGGCCGGCCGCGTTCGCGGGCGGGCAACGGCGGGGTTTACGCCGCCGCCGACCAGGTCGTTTACCACCCCCCCGGCGCCCCCGGCGGCCGCCGCGCGGACGTGGCGCAAACC
>CAXTFX010000040.1:0-15872 GCA_964243185.1 uncultured Chthoniobacterales bacterium | reverse complement strand
CCCCGACTCCGGCCCCCGCCCCGCCCACGCCCGGCGGCGAACGGCTTTCCCACGCGCAACGGCTCCTGTTCACCGAGCAACTTTCCTACCTGCTCTCCGGGGGCATGACCCTGGACGTGGCCCTCGGCGTCCTCGCCAAGCGCCTCAAGCAGCCCCGGCTCCAGCGGCTCACGCAGAGCCTCCACCAGTCCCTCGTGGACGGCCAGAGCTTCTCCCAGGCGCTCCGCGCCCACCCGCGCGTCTTTTCCCCGCTCTACGTTTCCCTCGCCCAATCCGGCGAGGCCAGCGGCTCGCTGCCCTCCGTGCTCGACCGGCTCGTCAGCCACCTTTCCGAGGTCAAGGCCCTGCGCGACCGCGTCACCCAGGCCCTGGTCTATCCCGCCTTCCTCGCCCTAGTCGGCGTGGCGTTGGTGATCGTTTTTGTCACCGTCATGGTGCCGCAGTTGAAGGGCCTGTTCACCACGGCTGCCAACGGCGCCTCCCTGCCCGCGGCCACCCGCGCGCTCCTGGGCGTCCACGAGGCCATCGTGCGTTACTGGCCGTTCGGACTCGCCGCCGCCGCCGCGGTCTGGGGCGGGTTCAAGGCATGGACGAACACCGCCGCCGGCCGGCTGACGTGGGACCGGGTCAAGCTGTCCGTCCCCGGCTTTGGCGCCGTCATCGCCTACCGTTTCTTCGCCCAGTTCGCCCGGACGATGGCCACGCTCCTGGGGAACGGCGTGCCGCTCCTGCGCGCCGTTGAGCTGCTCGAAGACGTGGCGGGCAACGTCTTCCTGCGCGCGCGCATGGTCGAAACCCGCGGCGCCCTCGTGGAAGGCTCCAGCCTGTCCGGGGCGTTGTCGCGCCAACGGGTCTTCCCGGAACTGTTCGTGGACATGCTCGCCGTCGGCGAGCAGAGCGGCCGGTTCTCGGAAACGATGGCCATGATCGCCAACGTCTATGAACGCGAGCTGGACCGCCGGGTGCGCTTCGCCTCCGCGCTGATCCCGCCGCTGATCATCTGCGTCGTGGCCACCCTGGTCGGCGCCGTAGTCTTCGGCATCCTTTCCGCCGTTTTCAGCATGACGGCGCTGATGCGGGGCGGCGGCTAGCTGGCGGCCGGCGGTAGGCACCCGCCCTACCGCTGCGGCGGGGCGGGGCGCGGCTCAGTCCCACGAAAAAACACCGCTCCACCCCGTTGCCAGAAGGGAGCGGTGTGATCCGCCAGAAAGGATTGCCCCGCTGGTGCCGTTAGGCGGCGCCCCCGTTCCCTTTCGGAAACGGCGGGTAGCCGTTGCGACGCCGCAGACTTCCAGTGAAGGCCTGTCTTTGATCGTCAGCAACTAAGCCCCCTTTGTCTTGTATATCGGTCCGGGAGTAAGCCGCCGGGATCTCGAACACCGCAGGGCAAATGGTTTTACGCGGCCCGGGCTTCCCGCGGTTCACAAAAAACGCGGGACGGGCCGAAAATTGGAGATGGGTAAAGAACGGCCGACGGTTTCCCGCCGGCCGTGATTAGACCGACGGGTCAACCCGGCGTTCAGCTTTTCTCCTACTCCCGGAACTCCACGTCCAGCGTCCTCAGCCGCGCCTTGAGCCGGTCGTGCGCGGCCCGGACCTCCTCCGCCGTCAGCGTGCGGTCAGCGGCCCGGTAGGTCAGCGAATACGCCAGCGAGCGCCGCCCGGCCGGAACGCGCTGACCCGTCGGGTCGGTGAACACGTCAAACAGCTCCACCCCGGTCAGCAGCGGTTCGTTTCCCCCGCGCAATTCCCCCTCAATGGTCCCGTGCGCGAGGTTTGCCGGAACGACGATGGCCAAGTCCCGCGTGACGCTCGGGAACCGCGGCAGGGCCGCAAACTTTACCCCCGCTTCCGGCCGGAGGGCGCGCAGGACGGAGACTTCTAACTCCGCGATGAACAACGGCGCCCGCACGTCCAACTCCCGCGCCCGCCCCGGCCGCACCTGCCCAGCGTGCCCGAGGAGCTGCCCCGCGGCCCGAACCTCCAACGCTAGGGCCAGCGCCGGGTTCTCGACGCGGTCGAACGTGACCGAGACCCCCGCCGGCAACAGCCGCTCCACCGCGGCGCGCAGGTCGGCGAGGTCCAACTCGCGCGGGGTTTTGTCCCGCCACGACCGCACCCCGGCCGCGCCGGTGAGCAGCAGACCCACGCGGACCGGCTCGGGCGCGCCGTCCGCCGTCGCCTGCTCGCGGCCGTCGGCCCGGAACACCCGGCCCATTTCAAATAACCGCAGGTCCGCCACCCCGACCCGCGCGTTGTGGGCCGCGGCGGCGAGCAGGCCGGGAACAAGGCTCAGGCGCAGGGTCGTCGCCTCTTCGGACAACGGGTTCTTGAGCCGGGCCGGGGCAACGTCCGCGGAGAACGGCGCGTCCTCCCGCGCCGCCCGTTCGGGGACCAGCGTGGACGTGCGCGCCTCCGCGAAACCGAGGCCAACCAGGCGGCGGCGCAGGTCCATCTGGAAATCGAAGTTCCGGTCCGTCGCCGAGGTGTCCGTCGCCAGCGTCCGCCGGCGGGAGGGCACGGCGTCCAGGCCCACGACGCGGGCCACTTCCTCGATCAGGTCCACCTCGCGCGTGAGATCCCCGCGGTGGCTCGGCACCAGCCACGGGCGGTCCGTCCCCGAGCGCGTCAGTCCGAACCCGCGCAGGATGTCGTCCATCCGCTCGTCGGGCACGTCCACCCCGAGCAGTCGCCGGGCGCGCTCCGGGCGCAGGGCCACCGTGCGGCCGTCCACGGGGAACTGCTCCAGGTCGCGCTCCCCCGCGGCCAGATACATCCCGCGGCCCTCCGCCCCGGCGACCTTGAGGAGGAGTTGCGTCGCGCGTAGGGAAGCGTCGTCCGTCTGGCCGAGGTCCACCCCCCGCTCGAACCGGTAGGAGGAATCGCTCACCAGCCCGAGTTCGCGCGAGGTTCGCCGGATGGGCCCCGGGGTGAAGTAGGCACTCTCCAGGACCACGGTGCGGGTCGCGGCCGTGACCCCCGTTTCCTCACCGCCCATGATGCCGGCTAAGGCCAACGCCCGTCCCCCAGCCTCGGCGATCACGAGGTGCCCCGGCCCGAGGCGGTAAACCCGGCCGTCCAGGGCGCGCAGCTCCTCGCCCGCGCGGGCCATCCGCACCTCGATGCCCGTCTGTTGCGCGACGTCCATCGCCGGGTTCAGCCCCGGGTGGACTTTCTCCGCGTCAAAGGCGTGGAGCGGCTGACCCATCTCCAGCATGACGTAGTTGGTCACGTCCACGACGTTGTTGATCGCGCGCAGCCCGACGCTTTCCAGCCGCTCGCGCAGCCACGCCGGGCTGGGCTTCACGGTCACGTTCACCAGCACGCGCGCCGAGTAGAAGGGGCAGGCCGCCGCGGCGTCCGGCGCCACCCGCACGGAGATTTCCTCCACGTGCGGCTTCACCCGCGGCAACGCCCGCCAGACGGCCTCTCCCGGCCACAGGTAACGCCGACCCGTCAACGCGCCGATCTCTCGCGCCAACCCCGCGTGGCAGAGGAGGTCCGGCCGGTTCGGGGTGATCTCCAAGTCAAACACCGTGTCCGCCGGGAACAGCTCCCCGATCGGCGCCCCGACGCGCGCCTCCGCCGGCAGGATGAGCAAGCCGGCCTGGTCCTCCGCCACGCCGAGTTCTTTGGCCGAGCACAGCATCCCCTCGCTCTCGACCCCGCGCAGCTTGCCGACCTTGATCCGAAAATCCCCCGGCAGGACCGCGCCGGGCAGCGCGAGCGGGACCTTATCACCGACCTGGTAGTTCTTCGCCCCGCAGACGATCTGCCGCGGCGGGGACGCGCCCGAGCCGTCGTCCACGCGGCAGACGTTGAGCCGGTCCGCGTTCGGGTGCGGCTCGGAGGAGAGAATCTGTGCGACGACGACCTTTTCCAGGTTCACGCCGCGGGGGTGAACCCCCTCGACCTCCACGCCCGCGCGGGTGAGCAGGTCCGCCAGTTCGGCGGGCGTGCCAGGAAAGTCCACGTATTCACGCAGCCAGTTCAGGGAAACTTTCATGTCGGGTAAACGGCGGTCCGGTTCATAGCACGGGAACCGCCGGGAGGGAACGTCCACCTCCGCCGACTGCCCGTGGACCTGCCGACACCGGGTAGTGGCTCAGTCTGGCAACATCGTCGGCGGTGAGGGTCCTACAGGCTATCCCTAGCCCGCCGCCCGTTTTCGCTTTCGGCGCGCCTCCCCGCGGCGGCTTTGGGATAAGCCGCCCCACCCTCGCCGCCAGCCAAACTGAGCCACTACTCGGCCCCGCGCGGCTTGCGCGGGGATGTTCCTTCTGGCATAACCCGTGGGAACGGCTCACCCCTCCGCCGCCCGCGCGCCCCTGGCCCGCGGGCGCGCCGACGCCCAACCTGCCGTCGTCGTCGTATGCCTCCGCCGCTGACCGTCCGGGAGCCCGCCCGTTTGCTCGCGTTTCTTTTCGCCGCCTTGCCGGAGGTGAAGAAAAAGCAGGTGCGCCAGTGGCTGAAGTTCCAGGCCGTCACCGTGAACGGCCGGGCGGTCACGCAGTTTGACCACGCGCTTCAGCCCGGGGACGTGGTGGCCGTGCGGACAGACCGCTTCGCCGCGCCGCGGGACGTGCTCCCCTCCGGAATGCGGGTGTTCCACGAAGACGCCGCGCTCATCGTCATTGACAAACCTTCCGGCCTCCTGAGCATCGCCAGCGAAGCCGAGGACGAGCGGACGGCGTATTTCCAACTCACTGATTACGTTCGCCACGCCCGGCCGGAGAGCAAGGAGCGGGTGTGGATCGTCCACCGGCTGGACCGGGAAACGAGCGGGCTGATGGTTTTTGCCAAAACCCCGGAGGCCAAGGCGAAGCTCCAGGGCGACTGGGACCGGGCGGAGAAACGCTACGAGGCGGTCATCGAGGGCCGCCTGCCGGCCGGGCAGGGGACCTTTGAGAGCGACCTGGATGAGACCAACCCGTTCCGGGTCCGCAGCGCCCCGGCGGGAGCGACGACGCGGCACGCGGTGACGCACTACCGCGAACTGGCGCGCCGGCCGGGGCGCAGCCTCGTGGAACTGACCCTGGAAACCGGCCGGAGGCACCAGATTCGAGTGCATCTGGCGGATGCCGGTTGCCCGGTGGTCGGGGACGAGAAATACGGCGCGCGGACCGACCCGGCCCGGCGGCTGGGGCTCCACGCTTGCGCCCTCAAGTTCGCCCACCCCGTGACCGGCAAGGCGCTGGCGTTCGCCTCCCCGTTGCCGGCGAACCTGGCTCGGCTGGTATGAGCGTCGCCGCCGCCGCCCTCTCCCGGATCGGGAAGCCCCCCCCGCCGCCATTCGGGGGCCGCAGCCCGGCGTCCATTTGCTTGCGTTGGACGGATACCGCGGCATGATGGAGACCTGTCTGCCCCAACGGCCCAGCGTCCACCCCGGGACGCTGGGCCGGCTCATCGAACGCCTCAGCCCCTTGGACCCCGGCGGCGAGCGTAGCGTTATCCTCCTCTCCCGGACCGAGTATGAAGCCATCCCGGCGCGCTGGCACTTTCTCTGCCAGGGCGCTTGCTTCCGGCTCAAGGAGAAGTGTTGGTCGGCGCAGGCCGGCCGCGGCACGGCCATCTTCCACCTGTGGTGAGATTTCTCCCAAGTCGTGCCGCCGCCGGGCGGGCACCGGGACTTGAGGGCCCGGAGTCGGCCGGTAAAGGGCGTGAACGGGGGGTGACTCGCTACCGCGCAAATGCCAGATCGCGCGACGACGGCGCCCACCGGACCCGGGGGGCCGCACCTTGGCACGCGGCTCGCTCTGTGCCGTGGCTGCCCTTCGTCCTCCCCGTGTCCCCACGCTGATGCCCACCCCGCGCCCTGAACCCGATCTCGTCCGGCGCACCGTGCGCGTGATCGTCGCCGCCGTGAGCGGGCTGCGCTTTTCCCTGCGCTTGGGCGAGGATGGCTGGGTGCAGGTGCGCGAGCACGGGCCGACGGAGGAGCCGAACGGCGACAGCACCCTCTGGCCGATGCTCTTGCGCGGGTTAGTCGAGGCGGAGGCAGTCGTCACCGCCCGCGCCGAGCGCGGGACCGGGGGAGGTAACGACAGCCCCGGCGGGACGGCGGGGAGCATCGTGCGCCCCGAGGTCCGCTGACGTTGGCGGTGGCCCCAGCGCGCTCCGTCCCATCGGAGGGAGGTGGCCTCGGGCGAAGGGTCCGCGCGTGATGACCGCCAAAGGCGGGGCGGACGCCACCCGTCGTCCTCGTCAGCGCCAGCCTTGGGCAAAGTCAATGACGCAGACCTGGCCCCACTTGGGATGGGCGGCGGCCGCCACCCCGGCTAAACGCAGGTCCGCGTTGAGAATGTTCTGGCGGTGGCCGCGCCCGACCACCCCGTCGTCCACCACCAGGCCGAAGACGATCTCCCCGGCCGTCCTGGCCCCGTAGGCAACGTTCTCCCCGGCGGCGCCGTCCACCTCGCCCTGGCGGGTGAGGCGCGTGGCCAAGCCCGCCCCGTCGCTGCCCACGTGGCCGGTGGCCCCGCTCCTGGCCTGGTCCTCGGCCAACTCGCGCGCCACGCGGGCCAGCCGCTCGTCGGCCACGAGGGGCGGCCGGGGGGCGGCGGCCAGGGCGCGCAGGGCGGCAATCGCCTCCTCGAGGGCGACGACCCCTTCCTGCGTGCGTAGCCGGGGCTGGCCAGGCAGGGTGAACACTTTATCATTTCCATAGGCCCCCCGCCGGCTGGCCAGAAAGTCGGCGTAGAGGCCCGGCTCCGTGCGCGCGCGGTTGAGTTCGAGCAGCACTTGCCCGGACAGGTCGGCAGGCGCGGGCGGCACCGTGGCCGCCGTAGCGGGCGACTCTCCGGCGGCTGGCTCCGGGACCGGGGATGGCGGGGCGGCGTGGGCGGGCCAAGCACCCGCCGCCCACCCGAGAGCCAAGCCCAACGCCCCGGCAAACGACCCGCGGGCGAAAGGGTTAACCCGACGACGGCGGCGCTTCATCGGCGGGAGATTAACCGACCGGACCGCGGCGCGCCAGCGGCCCGCAGGGAAGATTCACGTTGCTCTCCTTCGAGGCATTTCGTTGGGATCGCGCCGGCCCTCCTCGGACGGGGTGATGGGCAAGGGTGCGTCGCGGAATTCCGCCGGCCCACGCCCCATCCTCGTTTCCGCGGTGGCGGCGATCTCCCGCCATCGCTGATCGGCCACCGTGAGTTTACGAGGCAAAAACGCGCACTCCCAGTTGGAATCGAACCAACACTCCTCGGTAGAAGACCGATGCTTCAGGAGAAAGGCACTTTTTATGTGCGCGGTTCGTGCGCGGATGTTACCGTGAATCCACCATGCCCCGCCAAAAGAAAGACGCACCCCCCTCCCGCTCGGACATCAACGTTCGCCCGTGTGGCTTTGCCGACCGGCCAACGATCAAGTTCATCGTCACCGGCCCCCAGCCCGGCGGGCGACGCTGGCGCAAGTTTTTCGAGACGCGCGCACGGGCCGACGCCTACGCCCACCTTCGCCGGGTGGAGTTGTCCAACGTGGGCACCGAAGGCGCGGCCCTCTCTGCCGCCGACCGGGCGGAATTTCTGGAGTGCCGCGGAAAGCTGGCACCCTACGGGGTCACGTTGCGGGAGGCCCTGGAAATGATCCTGCCGACCCTCGCGGCGCGCCGGAAGACGGTCCCCGTGGAAAAGGCGGTCAAGGAGATGCGCGAAGCACAGAAGCGCGACGGCGCCAGCGCGCGGCACCTCTCTGACCTCAAGAGTCGGCTCGGGCAGTTCGAGCGCGCGTTCTCCGGCCGGGCATTGGCCAGCTTCTCAGCGCCGGAACTGGACGCGTGGCTTCGCTCCCTCCCCGTGGGCAACCTCGCACGGAACCATTCCCGGCGCATCGTCGGCGGCCTGTTCGCCTTCGGGATGCTTCGCGGCTGGTGCCTGGAGAACCCGGTGGCGAAGATCGGCAAGGCCAAGGTCGCGGCCGGGAAGGTCGGCATCTTAACGCCAGAGCAGACGGCTTGCCTGCTGGAGAACGCCCCGGCCGATTCGGTCGCCGCGCTGGCCATCGCGGCGTTTACCGGCTTACGGCGTGCGGAGTTGGAGCGGCTGGATTGGCGCGAGGTCCGACTGGCGAAAGGCTTGGTGGAAGTCACCGCGAGCAAGTCGAAGACGGCCGCGCGGCGGTTCATCCCCATCCGGGAGAACCTCGGGGCGTGGCTGGCCACGTTCGCCCGGAAGGAGGGCCGGGTGTGTCCGCCCAACTTCCGGCTTCGCTTCGATGAAGCCCGCAAGGCCGCGGGGTTCCGGGTTGGACCTGGCGATACCGGGCAAGAATGGCCCGACAACGGCTTGCGTCATTCCTTCGCCAGCTACCACGCCGCCCACCTTCAGGACGCCGGCAAGCTGGCCGCCGAGATGGGCCACACGACCCCCGGGATCGTCTTCCAGCACTACCGGGAGTTGGTGGAACCGGAGGAGGCGGCCCGGTATTGGAACATCCGCCCCGCGGCGGCCACGGCCAACGTGGTGCCGATGCGGGCAGCGGCGGCGTGAAGCGTGCTTTATCAAAGGGCCGGCCGATGTGGCGGAAGGTGGCCGAACATTGCGGAACGGGTCGAAATGGTGTTGTCTCTGGGGAGGCTCCGCCGTCAAAGTGGAGGTTGTTCACCCGGCGTCCCCCCGCTCCCATGCCCGCCGTCCCCCTTCCCATGAACCACGCGGCCATTTCTGAGGCGGACGGTCCTTCTTACCGGCAGGTGGCCGCGGCCCGGCCGGCCGGCGCCATCTCCCCGCTTGGAATCCTCTGCCGGGCGGTGTCCAGCGTCGGCGGCGGCTTCATCGCCGGTTCCTACTTCGGCACGCTGGCCGGGTTGGGCGGGGCCCTGCTCGGAGTTGGCCTCCTGCTCCTGAGCGAGCGTCAGTCCCGGCCTGCGGCCTGAACCCTCGGGATGGCGGGACCGGGGGAAATTGGCGCGTGGCTGGGGCTGGCCAACGCCCTTTGCCTCTTTGTCGTCAGCAGCGTGCGCCAACGTCGGTTGGATTACGCGGACGTGGCCCCGGCCGGCGTGGTCTTTCTTTCCAGTTTGAACCTGTGGCCACCCTGCGTGCTTTTCTGGTTCGCGGCCAACGAGGCGGCGCGTTCCACCCTGCCCCCGGCGCTGGCAGGTTATGAAAAGTTCCTCGGGCTGGCGGCCATTTGCTCGTTCCTCGCGTCGGTGGTCAGCATCGCCTCGCTCTACCGGCAGGCCTGGACTCGCCCCGGCAAACGCTCGCGTTGAAGCGGCCCGGACCGCACAGACGCCCCGCTCGCGCCCGTTGGCTGAACGGTCGGGCCCCAACTGCCGCGCGGGCATTCCGGGGCCGTGGCGGGCCACGTGGGCGTGTTTCTCACCCGTTCAGTGCCGCGTAGGTCAGCGCCAGAGCCGCCAGCCAGCGCAGCAGGGCCAGGGCGGGGCCGGTGATCAGCCCGGGCCAACGTGGGGAGGGAGGCGACGGCGGGACGGGAAACATGGGTTGGCCCACAGCACGGTGAGGACCACGGACAAGGGTAGTCCGCCCGCGGCCCGGTGAAAATGGCCGGCGCTTCCAACGGAGTCTGCCACTCTGCCACTGGCAATTATGGGTTGGGTGCGGGATACCCGGGCTCGTTTTCCCCCGTTGACGCCCGGCGTGAGGCCGTCCATGCTCGGGGTGCCGATGGTGAGACATCGGCCGTCAACTCACTCCCGGGCTACTAACCCGGCGACGCTAAAACCGTGGATCAAGTCCTGTTTCCGATAGCCGTTCCGGGTAGTGCCGTGCGGTGACAAGCTCTCACGCTTCGGGGACAGGACTTTTTTTGTCCTGTGAACAACCGTAAGCAACAACCCAACAAGCAGAAGCCGCAGAACCACGCCGAACAGCAGCAGCAAGCCCCCGGCGCGGCGGCCACTAAGCCCGAGGCACTCACCGTCACCCTGAGCCCCGAGGCCTCCGCGCTGGTGCGCTGGTATTGTGTCATCACCCACCACTTCGCCGACGCGGCCGTGGAGGGGGCCGTCTTCGGCACCCTGGAACGGGCCAAGGAAGCCTACGAGGGTCCCGAGGGCGGCGACGAGGCTTTCAACTGGCTCCTGGACGACGTCAGCCGCGCCATGCACCACGACGACCGGGCGCCGGTGTGCGACACGGGCCGCCGTCTCTCCCTTCAACTTGACGAGCAGGCCAGCGCGGCGGTGCGCCAATACACCCTCCACACCGGGGCTGACCCCCGCGACGTGGCCAACGCCGCCATCCTGGCGGAGGTGCCCCACGTCGTCGAGCAGGTCATCGAGGGGGAGGAAGCAGACGATGGCCCCGGTATCATGCGCGACCACGTGGCCGCTGCCGCCCGCCGGCGCACGGGCGAGGATGCCCCCGACAAGCCCGTGGTCTGGACCGACCTGCCCCGTGAGGAAGGACACGGTGCGCTTGCCCGGGCCGGCGCGCAGATGCCCGCCCCCACGCCGGCCGCTGTCAACGGCGCGCACCGGGTCGCCCTGAACTTCTCCCCCGAGGCGTGGGCCATGATGGAGGCCAACCGGGTCGCCGACAACTTCGCCAGCGTGGAGGACTTCATCCGCGCCAGCGTGCGCGGCACGGTCAACGCCTACTGCGAAAGCCTAGACAGCGACTCCGAGGAACTGCGGACGATGTTCGCCCGCCCGGCTGCGGAGTAGTCGTCCACCCTCAGCTTAAATGAGCCTGCCCCGCCCCTGGCCCGCCCCGGCCGGGGGCGGGGCTTTGTGCTTTTGTTCTTGTGGGGCAAACGCGATCTCACCTAAACTCCGGCCGCCTCCTTCTCCCCCGGGCGGCAGGAACGCCTAGGCCAAGCGAAACGTCCACGCGGACGCGATGGCGAAATTGATGTGAAGGGGGCGGGTATTGAACACACCACCCCCGGTTTCAAACCGGAACAGTCCCGATTTCAAATCGGGGGTGTCGGTTGAACCGACACCCTTGCCGACACCATGCCGGCAATACTGCACCCCAACAGGTTATGAGTATTCGGCATGAATGCCGAAAACTCCCCTCACCGCGCTGATAATTCTGCACGCTAGGGGTTTAAGGAAGCCGGAATTGAGTTCCGGGCGGCCTCGCCGGCTTCAGGAACGGGAGATTCCATTTGCACGGGGTGTATAGCAACCCCCAAACCACCTTGCGGAAGCGGAGTTCTAGGGAACTTGGCTTTCAGGTTGGAAGCCGCGGGAGCGCACACGTTTAGCGGTCTTCCCCGCCAGCGCTGCCGCCGTGTTCCGGGTGCTCGTCCATAGACGATTTCGCGCTGTAAGTCCTTCCTCGAAAAGCTTAACCGGAGGAAAACTTATTCGTGTCCCCTCTACCCATGATTCTCGCCCCTGTTCGCGGGGGCGCACGGCCCCCAGGCTACGGGGACCGTCTCTCCGGGCGGGAAGGGACTCCTATTCGACGGGCAGGAACAAGCCCCCGAGGTTGAGGCGGTTGCAATGTGAGCGGAGCTAACGGATGTTCATGGAGAATGTCCAGGCTCCCCGCTCCCGCGTTGCCGACTGCGCCCTGTCCGCGCTGCAAAACATTGGCGTGGCGACACTGGGGCTTCAACCGCAGCGGCACCCCGCGGGTTGGGTGCGGGGCGTGCCGGCGCTTCTCGTTTACTCCTGGCCGGGCACCGGTGCGGGTCCCCCCGGAGCAATGGGCCATCGTGGACCGATGCGAGGCGGCAGGCTGCACGCTGGCACAGGCCGCGGCGGTGAGCGGGGTTTCTCCGCGCTGGGTCTGGCAATGCCGCCCGGGGTTACGTGCCGGGGCGCGAACCGGCCGTTCGGCGCTTTCCCGTTGACCGTTACAGGTCGGCCCTTAACATCCGCAGCCGTCCTGCTTTCCAACATGAACCCCCGCTTCCCATCCTGCCTTTGCCGTTCCGTCCTCACCTTCACCGCTTTGCTGCTAGCGGGGTGCGCCAGCGCCACGGTGGACGTTCAGCCCGTGTCCGCCGGCACCAGCCCGCTCCGGGTCGTTTACATCCAGCGCAACGCCCAAGCCGACGAGGTTGCCCCCGACCTTGCCAGCGCCATCGAGGACGGGTTCCAGCGTCACCACATCGGCACGAAAGTAATCACGGGCGAGCCGCCCCGCGCGGATGACTATCTGTTAACCTACTCGGCCGCGGGCGGATGGGACTTGAAACCGTATCTGAAGACGGCGGAGGTTCGCCTGAAGCGCGGGTTCAACCAGGTCGGCCTTGCCCGATACCAGACCCCAGGCGGCTTTGATCCGGACAAGTTTGCTTCCACCCGCGCGAAGGTGGACCCGCTGCTAGAACAGCTTCTCGCCAGCTTCCATTAGGTTAAAGGTCGGCCGATTACGCTACGGTGGTTAACCCCAACGGCGGCAAGGGTGGCAGCAGCTTGGGGACCGGGTCGTTTGCTTCCACGGCCGCCGGGGTGGGGTTCGAGGCCGAGGGCAAGCCGAAAACCGGACCGCTCCCAATCGGCGCAACGTCTCCCAAAGTCAGCGGCCGGAACGTGAAGTCCGGCGCGGGGTAGAGGGAAGGTGCCGGCGGCGCAAGTCGGGTAGGGGCTTGGGCCGGCGCGGGGTCGGAGTTGAAAAGGTCTGCGTCGAGAAAGTCGGTGAAGTGCGGGACCGGACCATCGGAGACGTCCTGTGCTTGTGCCGTTTGCGCCTTGAGCTTGGCGGTTTCCGCTTCCTTCAACGCCTGATCGTAGCGCAAAGCCGATGGGAGTAGATTGGCGCGTTGTCGCAGAAATTGTTGATCAAGGTCGGCCGCTTGCCCCTTCCGAAGACCCGCGGCGAGGTCCAAACCATCCCGAAGGTAAGTCCCCGCATCCCACGGGGCGGGAGGGGCGACGGGACCGGGAGGGTTCAGGCTGAATTGTCGAAAGGCCGCCGCGCGGGCTTCCGCTTCGGCAATCGCCTGCGGGTCCGATGACGGGCCGGTGTGTGTGGGCTTCGGCCAGGGCCGAGCGGCGAGGGCGGCCACCTCGCGCGCGCTGCGCTGAAAGCTGGCTTCGGCCTCACGCTCGAAGTCTTCGGCGGTGGGCGTTCGCCAGGGCTCGGGGCGAGGGATGTTCATGGGGGGAAGTTAGAAGGGGCGGCACGGGTTAGCCACGGCATTGAGTAGAACCGGGGCCGGCGGGCCAGTGCGGCGCGTTCGGCCCAGGAGAGGAAACGGAACAGCCCGAAGGCAGCCGCCGACATGGTGCGGGGGTCGCGGGCACCGGGCGGCGGGGCAGGCTCGGGTTCATCGTTGGCATCGGGGCGGGGCTCGGGGTCGGCCACGGGTGCGGGGGGGAGAAGCGGGTTCATCGCCTCGCCAGGGCGCGTTTGCCGCTCGGGGTTGGCGTTGACCTAGCCGGGCGCGGCGGGGCTGTGGCGGCGCGTTCGTGGCGGCGGTGCGCCCGTAGCAGGTCGTTGGCCGCTTGCACGGCGGCGCGGGCCTGCCAGAACGCCCAGCGTTCCACCAGCCGGCCGCCGGCCGCGGGCGTGGGGGCGAAGACGACGGGCAGGAAACTCGCCTCGATGCTGAACAGGGAGTGGAGAACCGCCGTGGGCGCGACCCTGCTCCGGTAGTCTCCGGCGCGGATCTGCTCCGGGGTGCCGATGATGAGTAACCGGGCGAAGGGGAAGCCGCGCAAGCGTTCCAGTTCCCGGAAGAAGCGGGGCCGGTCGGAGGTGAGGGAATGGGCGAGGTCGTCCAGTGACTTCCGCTCGGTTGAGAACACGCTTTCCAGCCCCAGCGCGGAGTAGTCCCCGCTCGTCAGGGTGCCGGCCACCGTGGGCAGGTTGGCGAAGGGCAAGGGCGTTTGCTCGCGGGTGTCCACGATGATGACCGGGCGCACGTCGGCGAGGTCGCCCAGGCTTTTCAGGGCTGGCAGGACGGGTGCGTTCGGGGTCATGGTTTCGGGGCTTTTCACCGGGGATTGGCTTTCAAGGTCGGAACAACGGAACCACCGTTGACGCTGAGAAACTTGCGTGTTTTTTGAGGTCGGAACACGGGGCATTGTGTTCCGTCTTTTCTTCTTCGTAAGTCGTTGGCGTTGAATCAGAGTTCCGTTGTTCCGTCTTTTGGGCCGGGTTCCGGGTCCAGGTAGCTTTCAAAGGCGCTTTCGCAGTCCTCCCGGGCGTAGCACATGAGGGGCGATGCCCCCGGCGTGCGGACCTTGCGGGAGTGGATGAGAAAGGGTTTGAGCAGACGGGCCAGCCGGGAGGCCGGACCCTTGACGTTGCCCCGCTCGATCTCGGCTTCCCACCATTGCGCCCACGGCGCATCGTCCCGCTCGATGAGCAGCCCGAGCAGGCTCTTGGTCGTCAGCGTATCCGCCCTTTCCTCCGTGAAGGCGTCGCGGATGTCGGAGAGCAGCTTCTGGTTGAGGTTTTCGTCCGCCCCCGTGGCACCGGCGCACAACTTGACCAGCGCGGCGCGTCCACGCTTGGGCCAGTCCCCGCCGGCAAGGTCGGCGATGGCCAGCAGCGGTTCGCAAATGTCGGCCTGCCGGTCCCCGAGGCTTTCCGGCATGGCCGGGCGTGCCGCCGTCAGCGTGCCCAGCGTGTCGGGCGAAGCCGCCCAGGTGGACAGCGCCTCCCGCAGCTCCGAGGCGACCGGGGCAACCTCACGGTGACGGAACTTGCCCACCTTCTGCCCCGGCCGCGCACGGGCCAGGGTGACGACTGCGCAACGGTCGGCCACCGTGTCCGGCAGCGTGCCAATGCCTGCCAGCGCCTTCGGGCAGAACACGGAGAACTCCGCCAGCGTGTGTTGCGGCCCCACGCACCGGGGCACCTTGGCCCCGCGTTGGAAGCCGGCGTTGCACGGCCCGCAGGTCCTCGCGCCCGTCCTCGCCCTTGGACGTGGTGAACACCGTATCCACCTCGTCCCAAAGCAGCGTGGGGCAGTCGGCTTCGATCTTACGAAAGAGCACGGCCGGCGAAGGGGAGACGACCGGCCACGAGCGGGCCGCCGTGAGCTTGAGCACGTCGAGCAGCGTGCTTTTGCCGCACCGCTTGAGCGGCGAGTTGATGGACAGATACGGGGTGAAGTCGAAGGCTTCGACGGCGTGCGTGTGGACGATCCACAACGCCACGGCTTCCGCGTGTTCGTCGGCCGGGAAGACGATGAACCGGCGCACGAAGTCGCGGGTCTGGTCCAACAGGTCGGCCAGCGGGAGGACGGCTGCCGCGGCGGGCGCGTGCCCGTTGACGGTCGCGGCGGAGGCGGGCGCGAAGGCCACGATGCGGGAGGGGGTCGCGTTCATGGCAGGAGGTCGGCGAGGTCCGCGGCGGTCCCGGGCGCGGCAAGGGCGAGGTCGTTGAGGTCCTTGCACGGGCGGTCATCCCGGCGGGGGATGCCCGCGCAGTTGAAGCCGTCCACCGTGCAACCGGCCGCTTGAAGTTGTCCGGCCCACCGCTGAACCGCATCCCCGCCCGTGTCGTCGGCGTGGGGGTAGAGGCGCACGCGCCGGCCGGCGAGCAACCGCTGGGCGTCGGGGTGAAGCGTTTTGACCCCCGCCCCGAGCATCGTCACCGGCCAGAGGTCGAAACGTCCGCGGGCAAGGCAGAAGTGAAAGGCGGCCAGCAGGTCGGGGCCACCTTCAAGGAAGAGGACGGCCCGCACGCCTTCGGGTAAGCCCCCGGCGGGCAGGAGTCCGCAGGGCCAGCTTTTCACGCTGCCGCGCAGCGTGTGGGCTTTGCGCTCGCCTAGCTCCCCGTAGGCGGGGAAGGGTTTGCCGTCCATCCGCCGGGCCTCCGCGATGTGGCCGGCGGCGTCGGTGAGCATCCAGGAGGGTTGCCGACAAACGGTGCCGACCAGCAGGAAACCCCAGCTTGCCGCCAAGCACACTGCCTCGGGGTTGAGCCGGCGAGCGCGGGCGATGGCGACGATCTCGGCTTCCTCGGGTCGGCGCGCGTCGGCGGGCAGGATGAGTG
>CAXTFX010000039.1:0-15902 GCA_964243185.1 uncultured Chthoniobacterales bacterium | reverse complement strand
TCCACCGCTGCCGGCACCGCCAGAGCGAGCGGCTAAAGCGCAACGGCAAAACGGAGCATGGCGCGCAGCGGGTGCGGTGCCTGGAGTGCAAGAAGACGGCCGTGCGGGAGCGCCGCGCCCCACGCCACGATGGCGGGCAACGCGAGCGGATCGTGGCCGCGGCCGTGCGCGAGCGACTCTCCGGTCGCGCGGTGGCCCGCACCTTCGCTCCCTGCTACCGCACCCTGCGCCGCTGGGTGCAAAAAGAAGGCGGACGCCCTGCCCGCCCTGGAAGACGCGCCCTTGGCCAGCGAAAAGGGCGACGTGCTCGAACTCGGACGAACCCTGGGGTTTCGTGGCCCGCAAAGCCAACGCGCTCTGGCTGTGGCTGACGGTATGCCGACGCACCCCGCAGGTGGTCGCCTCTACCCTGGGCGACCGCTCGGCCGAGGGAGCGCGCGCTGGCTCAAAGTGAGCGTTGCCGCTTCCTACCGGCGCCGGGCCACGCGCAGCGACTTCTGGGGCGCCTACGCCGAGGTGTTCCCCCGGCGCACCCATCGGCCCCGCGCCAATCAGGAAGGAGAGACCTGCCGGGTGGAGAGCCTCAACGGCCGGCGGCTGCGCCAGCGTGCCGCCCGCTTCGTGCGCTACACCCTCTCCTTCTCCAAGTAGCGGGACGGCCCACGAGCTCTTCACCCGGCTCTGGCTCACCGCACACAACTCAGAGGTGCGAAAACACCATACAGGTCAATACCGCCGATTTCCTTCGTGGTCTGCCCGTGTTCCACGGCGCGGATTTTGACCCTTTTGTAGAGAGGTTCCGGGATGTCGATGGTGGTTTTCATGGGGTGATTCTGGCGGAAGTCCGCTTTTCCGTCAAAGTGGGGTGCCGTCTTTACATCAGACTCCAACGGACGACGAAGAGCGGATTGAGCGCGGTCTTTTGCGCGAGCTTGCCCTCGTGTTGGCGATGAGATTCTCGCGCTGGCGATCCACCTGATCCGGCGCCTCGAAGAGCGATTTGCACTTCGCGTTGCGCTGGACTTCGAGCGCGCGGATTTGCTTTTGCCCGGCGAGCTTTTCCTCCAGCGAGAGAGCCGCCATCGCGGCGCGGCAGGCTTCTTTGATCCGGCGATCAAGTTCCTTGATCTCACGTTCAAGCCCGAGCTTGAGGTCGTCGGCCCAGCCTTCGAGCTTCTCGGCCTCGGCCTCGAAGACGGCGGCGTTGCGTTGCGAGGTGCCGCGCTGGATGGCTTGCTGGCGTTGGCCGGTGAGCGATCCGAGCGCCGGCGGGCTCGGCGTGCCCGTGGCGACGGACGCTCTCGATTCCGCAGCCGTGGCCCACCTGAGGCAAATCGTCGCCGTCCAACAGGTGACAGACCAGGTAAGTCGCCCTCCCTCGAGCTACACCATCACAATACCGTCACCACCCTCCCTGGCGCGAAGAACAGAACCCGCTCCGTCAAAGGCTGTTTGCGCGTGGACAAGCTACGGGCGGCAGCGTCTTCTCTACCGCTTGGCCGGCGCGTGCTTTCTGCCCGGCGTCCGCCCGCGTTTACGCTCGCGGTAAACCGTCGGCGCGCAGCCGAGCACGCGCCGGAAGATGCGGTTAAAAAACGAGAGTTGGCCGAAGCCGCTGGCCAGGGCGACTTCGAGGATGGCATGGTCGGTCTCCGGGAGTTCGCGGCCGGCCGCCTGCAAGCGGACCTGGGAAACGAACTCACGGAAGGTCTTGCCGGAGTGCCTCTTGAACTGGCGGCAAAACGTCGGCTTGCTCGCGCCCGTCAGCCGCAGGAGTTCCTCCAGGCGAACGGCGTCGCGGAAGTTGGCCAAGAGGTAGCGCACCGCCTCGGCCATCACCTGCTGGTGGGCGGAGGCCGCCGGGAGCGAAAACGAGCGGCTGGAGAGCAAGGTCTGGTCCGAGCCCGGAGCACTCTGCACTACCCCGAGCAGCCGCAGCAACCCGCCGAGGCGCCCGGCCCCGTGGGCGCGCGCGAGCTGGGGCATGGCGGCCGCGAGTGCCGCCGCCGTCCGGCCGGTGTAGCGGATGCCGTGGCCGGGGCCCGCTCGAACAACCGGGCCAGCGGGAGGGTCTCCGGGAACGCCCAGAACGGATGTTCCGGCGGGAAGCTCCACTGCACGGCCAAGCCGGCGGAGGTGCCCTGGAGGTGCCAGTAGTGCGGGAGCTTTTCGCCGAGCAGCACGAGGTCTCCCGCGGCGAACGGACCGATGTGGTCGCCGACGAAGCGCGTCCCTTCGCCGGCCGCGAAAAACGTCAGCTCCAGGGCGACGTGGTAGTGCCAGTAGATCCCTCCGCCAACGAAGGGCCGGGTCTGACCGGCGGAGGTCAGCAGCTCGACTTCGCGCAGGTTTTGCGACCAACGGAAGATGCGGAAGGACTGCCCGTTCGGGAATTCGGTCTGTTCCCGGCGGCCGTTCATCCCACTTTTATAGCGCGCCCACGAAGCAGGACAATCAGGCTTTGATACAATAGTCATGGGACGCGAGACGCCAGGCGTGGAGGACCGCGGCGGGCCGTGAGAAACTCATGGGATGCAACCCCCCGACACCACCTACCGTTTCTCCTTCGGCCCCTGGAACATCAGCGAGGGCGGGGACCCGTTCGGGCCGGAAGTCCGCACCGGCTTTCCCCACGAGGAGAAATTCGCGCTCTTCCGCCAGTTGGGCTTCGAGGGCGTCCAGTTCCACGACGACGACGTGGTGCCCGGCCTGGACGGGTTCACGCCCGACCAACTGCTCCGCCGGGCCGCGGAGATGAAGACGCGGCTGGAGGACGAGGGGCTCACCCCGGAGTTCGTCGCGCCCCGGTTGTGGTTCGCGGAACAAACGGTGGACGGCGCCTACACGGCGAACAGTGCGGCCGACCGCGCTTACGCATGGGATCGGACCCGCAAGTGCATTGACATCGCCCGGGCCGTCGGCTGCCGGGCCATCGTGCTCTGGTTCAGCCGCGAGGGCACCTACATTCGGGAAGCCAAGGATGCCAAGCTCGCCTACGAGCGGCTGTTGGAAACTATCAACGCGATGCTCGACTACGACCCGGCCATCGAGGTCTGGATCGAGCCGAAGCCCAACGAGCCGACCGACCAGGCCTACGTGCCGACCATCGGACACGCCGTCGCGCTCGCCTACGCCTCGAAGGACCACCGCCGGGTCAAGGGCCTGATCGAGAGCGCGCACGCCCTGCTCGCGGGACTGGACCCCAGCGACGAGATGGCCTTCGCCCTGGCGCACGACAAGCTCGGCAGCGTCCACCTCAACGACCAGAACGGGCTCAAATACGACCAGGATAAGAACTTCGGCGGCGCAAACCTGCGCGTGGCCTTTAACCAGGTGCGCGTGCTGGAAGAAAACGGCTACGGCCAGCGTGGGGAGTTCGTCGGGCTCGACGTCAAGGCGATGCGCACCCAGCGCGGTGGCCCGGTCACGGAGCACCTCAAGGCCAGCCGGGAACTGTTCCTGCACCTGCTGGAAAAGGTCCGCACCCTCGACCGTCCCCTCGTGCGGCAGTTCCGCGAAGCTCGTGACTACGAGGCGCTCGAACTTTACATCCTACGCCACCTCATGGGCCTCAAGTAGCCAGCCAGCCAGACGGCGGCCGCGCTATTCTCAAGTGCGCGGACGAGCCGTCCAACCAACGGCCGACAAACCCGGACCAACCTCCCGACCCCCTTTGAAAACTCCCCGTCTCAACCGCCTCTTCAACTCGCAGTCCGGCCGCTGCTTTGACGTGGCCTTGGACCACGGCTTCTTCAACGAACGCTCGTTCCTGGGCGGCATCGAAAACCTGGAGGCCGCCGTGCGCGCCCTGGTCGCGGCCGCGCCCGACGCCATCCAGCTCACCGTCGGCCAGGCGCCGCTGCTCCAGGCCCTGCCCGGCCGCCAGAAGCCCTCGCTGGTCCTACGCACCGACGTGGCCAACGTTTACGGCAAGGAACTGCCCCGCGCCCTCTTCAGCCGCATGATCGCCGAGCCCGTCGAGCAAGCGTTGCGGCTGGACGCCGCGTGCGTCGTGGTCAACCTCTTCCGCATCCCCGGCGAGCCCGAGGTCGGCGACCAGTGCCTCCAGAACATCCTGGCCGTGAAACCCGCCTGCGACCGCTACGCGATGCCGCTGATGATCGAGCCGCTCGTCTTCCGGCCCAACACCGAGGCCGGCGGCTACTTGGTGGACGGCGACCCGGACAAGATCCTGCCCCTGGTCCGCCAGGCCGTCGAGCTGGGTGCGGACATCATCAAGGCCGACCCGACCGAAGACCCACGTGAGTATCACCGCGTCGTCGAGATCGCCGGCCGCATCCCCGTGCTTGTGCGCGGCGGCGGGCGCGCCCCCGACGGGGAGATCTTCCGGCGCACCGAGGAACTCATCCGCCAGGGCGCGGCGGGCATCGTCTATGGCCGCAACGTGATCCAGCACCCCAACCCGGCGGGCATGACCAAGGCCCTGATGGCCATCGTCCACGATGGGGCCACCGCGGACCAGGCCGCCCAACTTCTCGCCGGATGAAACCTACCGTCCGCATCGGCATCATCGGCGGCGGCCTCATGGGCCGCGAGGTTGCCAGCGCCTTGTCCCGCTGGTTCGTGCTGGAAGACTTCCCGGTGGCGGCGGAGCTCATCGCCGTTTGCGATCCCGCCGAGAAACAACGGGAGTGGTTTCGCCAGGTGCCCACCGTGCGCCGGCTGACCGCCGACCACCGCGAACTGCTGGCCAGCCCGGAGGTGGACGTGGTTTACGTGGCCGTGCCCCACCACCTGCACGAGGCGATCTACCTGGACGTCCTCGCGGCGGGCAAGGACCTGCTCGCGGAAAAACCCTTCGGCATTGACCTCGCCGCCGCGCGCACCATCGCGCAGGCTGCGAGGACGAGCGGCCGGTTCGTGCGCTGCTCCTCGGAGTTTCCCTTCCTGCCGGGGGCGCAGCGCGCCTACGGACTGGCGCGGGAAAACGGCTTCGGCACCCTGCTGGAGGTCCGCTCGGGCTTCCACCACGGCAGCGACCTCGACCCCGACAAGCCGGTGAACTGGAAGCGCCAGGTCAAAACCTGCGGCGAGGCCGGCGTGATGGCCGACCTGGGGATGCACGCCGTCCACCTGCCGTTCCGCGTGGGCTGGCAACCCCGATCCGTGTTTGCCCAGTTGTTGAAGGTTTACGGCACGCGGCCCGACGGCCACGGGGGGCGCGCGGTCTGCGACACCTGGGACAACGCCCTGCTGCACACCGAGATCGAGGTGAACGGGGTCCGGGCGCCCATGCGGATCGAGACCAAGCGCCTCGCGCCGGGCGAGACGAACACTTGGTTCATCGAGGTCCTCGGCACGGACGGCGGGGTGAAGTTCAGCACCAAGGAGCCGAAAACCCTGTGGACCTTCCAGCGCGGCCGGGAGCAGCGCTGGCAGCGCACGGACCTGGGTTTTCACGGGCCGTTCCCGACGATCACCGGCGGTATCTTCGAGCCGGGCTTTCCCGACTGCTTCCTGCAGATGTGGGCGGCGTTCCTCGCGGAGCGGGCTGGCAAGCTGGACGGCCGCTTCGGCTGCGTGACCCCCGCGGAGGCCGTGCGCAGCCACGAGCTCTTCGCCGCCGCCCTCCGCTCCCACGCCGAGCAGCGCGCCGTGACCCTCTGACCAACCTCCCCCCGGCGCCGCGGCAGCCCCCTCCCCATGAACACGCGCCACGGCATCCTCGCGGGCGGCAACTGGATCGTGGACAAAATCAAGCTGATCGACACGTATCCGCGGCAGGACACGCTCGCCAACATCATGGGCGAGTCCACGGCCAACGGCGGCAGCGCGTTCAACGTCCTGGTGGACCTGGCCCGGCTGGAAGCTCCCTTCCCCCTGGCCGGCATCGGGCTGACCGGCGGGGACGCCGACGGCCGCTGGGTGCGGGAACAATGCGCCGCCCACGGCATTGACGCCACGCGCCTGCGGGTCTGCCCGGACGCGCCGACCTCCTACTCCGACGTGATGACCGTGCAGCCCACGGGCCGACGGACGTTCTTCCACCAGCGCGGCGCCAACGCTTTCCTCGACGCCGGTCACTTCGACTTCGCCGGCTGCCGCGCGAAGATTTTTCACCTGGGCTACCTGCTGCTCCTCGACCGGCTCGACCTGCCCGACCCCGAGTTCGGCACGGTGGCCGCGCGGGTGCTCGCCCAGGCGACCCAAGCAGGCTGCCGGACCAGCGTGGACGTGGTCAGCGAGGACTCCGACCGCTTCGGCCGCGTCGTCCTGCCGACGCTGCGGCAGGTGGACTACTGCGTGCTCAACGAGCTGGAGGCCGAGCGCACCACCGGGGTCACGATCCGCCGTGACGACGCGCACGCCCCGGACCGGGCGGCGCTCGCCGAGGCCGCCCGGCGACTGCTCGCCGCCGGGGTGCGCGCGTGGGTGGTCATCCACTACCCGGAGGGCGCCTGCGCGCTGGGGCGCGACAGCGGGGAGATTCGCGCGCAGGGCAGCGTCCGGCTGCCGGAATCGCGCGTCGTGGGCACGGTCGGGGCGGGCGACGCCTTCGCGGCCGGGCTGCTCTACGGGTTGCACGAGGCCGTCGGCATCGAAACGGCCCTGCGCTACGGGGTGTGCGCGGCGGCGGCCTGCCTGGGCGCGGCGGGCTCCTCCGACGGGGTGCGGCCGCTGGCGCAGTGCCTGCAACTCGGCGCCGCGTGCGGCTTCCGCGACTGACGCCGGCGGCAGTCAAACTCCCCTTTTTCCCTTTGGACGAACGTCGCCAAGCCAAGCTCTACTGATGTCACCTTCCTGCGACCAGCCTGTGCTCCGCCCCATCCTCCTACCAACATCGCGTAAGGAGTAGCAGCGCCGGGAACGACCTCGACGGTGGCGTAAACGGCACTTGTGCCGAGCCCTCTCGCCGGCTTCCCAGCAGTGGGGGTCAACACAGAGTGCCGGCCCGGCTCAAACGGCCGGGACGAGGGGTGAACCGTCCCGCAAATGGCCGGGGGATTTCCTGAACGAGATGGTTTTAGAGACGGTATTGCTGGACGGGCAATTACTCCGGTTAACGGGTTCCGCCACCCGGTCCCGCAACCGTTCAATTTAGGGACCGGGCACAAGGCGGCTTGGGGCAAGGGTGAACGTCGTCTCTAAACACCGTCTTTATACCAGTTAGCAGGTTCGTTGAATCCCCGCCCGGAGGGCGTCCCTCCGGGCGGGGGTCAAGCGCCTCGAAAATTGGTGTAGATCAGCCGCGTCCAGGAATCTCGCGCGCCCGTTTTGGGACGACCCGCAAGGAACCCCAAGGTCCGACCCCGGGGCGCAGGCTGGGACGCGCTCAGACGACGTTGAGCACCTCGTAGCACGCGCCCATGGTGTGGTAATCCGTCTTACCAGCCGGGCTCTTCTCGTCGCTGTAGCGGTGGTTGTCCCGGCTCAGGATCCGAAACCACGCGCCGTAGCGATGATCCACGAAATGCTCCCAGCAGTAGGACCAAACACGATCATACCAATCCCAGTAGCGGGCTCCCCCGGTGCGGGTGGCCAGCAGCGCCGCGGCGGCGAGCGTCTCGGCCTGCACCCAGAAATACTTGTCGGGGTCGCAGACGTCACCACCCGGGGCAAACCCGTAGTAAATCCCCCCGTTTTCTGCGTCCCAGGCGTTTTCCAGCGCCGCGTCGAAGAGTTCGACCGCGCGACCCGCCAGCCAGTCGGTATTCCCGGCGAGGTGCGCCCGGTGACGCTCCAGGATCAACAGCAGCTTGGCCCACTCGGTGAGGTGGCCGGGTTGGTAGCCCCACGGACGGAAGATGTTGGTCCGGTCGTGGCGGTTATATTCCCAGTCCACCGACCAGTCGGGATGGTAGTGCTCCCACACGAGGCCGCCGGCGAGCTCCGCCTGTCGCACGGTGATGTGGCGGGCAAGCCGCAGGGCACGCTCCAGGTAAAGGGTCTCACCCGTGGCTTCAAAAGCGGCGATCAACGCCTCGCAGCAGTGCATGTTCGCGTTCTGGCCGCGGTAGGGCAATAGCGTGGCCCAGTCCGCCGAGGCCTCGTCCGCGTAGAGGCCGTGCGCGGGCGACCAGAAGCGGCGCTCCAGCAGCGCGAAGGTTTCGGCGAGGTGTTCTCTGGCCTCGTCCAGCCCCACCCGGACGGCGCAAGCGTAGGCCAACAGCACGAAGCTGAGGCCGTAGCAGTGGTTGGTGCCGTCCGCGACCTCGGCCTCCCCGTCGCGGAAGTTCAGCACCCAGGCGTAGCCGCCCGTGGTCGGGTCGCGGTGCGCGCGGCGCAGGAAGTCCATGCCGTGCCGGACCGCCGCCAGGTGCTCGGGCTGGCCGAAGTGCCGGTAGGCCATCGCGTAGTTGAACAAAAAGCGCGTGCTGCTGACCAGGTGACGGGTGACGGCGTCGTAAACCGTGCCGTCGTCCTTGAAGAAGTGGTAAAACCCTCCGCGGGGGTCCACCGCGCGGGGGTGGTAGAAACGCATCGTGCGCTGGATGTGGTCCAGCAGGAAATCGCGGCTTCGGAAGTCGGGTTGGGCGGTGGGCATGGGGGGAACGGGGCGGTGGTTTGGGTGGTCGGAGGGGGAAAAGGGGAGTCGGCCAAGGCTTCAGGCGGCCAGGCCCACGGCGCGGATGGGTGAGCCGCCGCGGCCCCGGAAGTCAAGCGGGAAGGCCATGAGCGTAAACCCGTCGGGCACTCGGTCGAGCCGGGCAAGCGACTCGACGACGACGACGATTTCCGCCGGGTTGCCCAGGAGGATGACCTGCCTCCGGACATGCCCCACGTCGCCCACGCGCGCCAATACGAGATGGCAATTATATACTTGACTCACCTTGCCGGAAAACTGCCTGCGTCACTTTTTTAAGATGTTTATAAATTCTCTCACCATCCCACGATTGCGAAATGGCGTAATCACGTCTTCAAACATCGCCGCAACAACATCGGGGTGAGTTACAAACTCCTTTATTGAAGGATCGGATTCACCGAGCAGATTGAAAACCTCGTTAAATCTTTTCACGAGGGAGTGGTGACAATTTCGACGATCATTTTTCCTCAAGGCGTCTACCCACATAATTTTGCATAAGACGGTGTTCTCCGATACGGGAGCCGCGGGATACTGGATTGCGCTTATCATTGTGGGCTGCTTTGAAAAGACCCCTTCTTTCGCGGTTGAGATTCTAAAGAAGCCATGTGGCCAGATAATTGTCGTTACCGCGCCCCCGAATGGATAATTGCTGCTAGAAAGAGTCATGCTGAAGGTTGCTTCCGAGAATTCTATTCACTTTTGTCTGGGCGTTGTGGCGGCGGCACGCGCACAATGCGCTTTATGACCTCATCAAACCCATGCGCGGTTTGCTCCTTGATCGGTGGCGGCGCCAGATTGGCGATTTGGTCTTTGATGCTCTTGAACTTTGACGTGAGTTCCCGGCCAGAAGCAGGAGGTTTCTCTTGGAGAGGAGGACGAGGAGCATCTAATGGCTTCAAGCCTTGCATTAAGGGCTTACCCTGCTCTGCTAGAGACCGGCTTCGCGTAAGAGCATCATATTGGAATCGAGCAGCTTCCGAGAGGCGATAAAAGCGTTCCATCTTGTTAAGCCCTTCACGTGTGAGCACGGCACTCAAGCTCTGTAAGTTTGAGATGATGGTGAGTTGCACGATGTCAGCGTGATCTCGAATGTTGCCATTTTTCCCCGCCGAAGGATTCTTTTTACACCATTCCTGTGAAGTCATCCCGAACACCGCTCGGTTGAGAAGTTCCGCTTCGTCAGCGTATGCTATCCCCTCTTTGTCAATCGGTAAGTTGCTACTTGGAATTATTATATCTTTGACCGCATCAGTGTGAACGCGATAGTTGGCTTTCGCCAACACACATCGAATCGTCCAAGCCGGATCGTCTTGCTGCGCTTCAATCTCTTTGAGTCTTTTGAACTCCTTCAGAACGTAAAGCCGGAATTCTGGACTCAGCCAAGTAGCAAACTCCATTGCGATTTCTTCATGTGCGAACACGCCGGACCCGTAACGCCCCATCTTCACTACCATCCCGATTGCTCCGGTTCGTTCGACCCACTGGGACGGAGAAATTGCAAAAGTGTTTGATCCAGCGCGACTTTTAAGTCCATCGAATTCGATGGACTTAAAAATCAACGTTATACATCCCTTCCCAAACTCCGAGGAATTCGATGGTGCTTTTCGTTCGCAGCCAATTTCCGACATGATTCTCGCCATCAAGTCTCTTAGCCATATCTGTTAGAGACAAAAATCTCCATTCTCTGTATGCTGGATAGTGATCTCGCACCCTTGAGCAAGGATTTTGGTGGTTTGTTTCTTCATGTCAGGCAATGAGGGTTTGATAGGTAAGGCGACCCGAGCAACGGTCAAACCAAACACAAAACCGGTTGGTAGTGTCCTAATTTGAAAGTTCAGCCTCTGGGATGTCTGGATTTGTTTCCGGCGGATACCAGTAAAGACCAATATTCGACTTCACCGCGCCGTCCCAAATTTTCACAAGTAGCGCCAACAATTCCTCTTGCCGCCCAGCCTCCAGCAGTTCGGAAACCTCCCGTGCGAGCGGCCGAGGAAGCATTATCGTCCGCCGCCGTTTCCCTTCCGGTTTGATCTTAACTGCCGCGACATAGACTTCTAAAAAGGCTTCCATGTTGAATGTTGCTTTGCCGATGCTGCAACCGCCACCTTCACGGCAGTTTCCGGGGAGTCCACGGGCGGCAACTCCAACACGGTGACGAATTGAGTTTCGCCGCCTTCCTCGTAGCTCCAAGCGTGGCAACGCTTCGCCTTGGGATGGCCGGCAAGGTCAAACGTCTCGACAACGCCATCCCACGCCACTTCACCCCGAAACAGTTCAATCACCGGCTCGGACGCGACGTGGCGCGCCGTGCAACGGTGCATGGTTTCGATGGCGTCCTTGAAGTTTTCGAGTTTCTTGGAAAAGGCGTTCGTCAACCGGGAGAGCCGGCGGCAATGCATCCGCAAGGTGTGATTCTGCTTCTCGACGTAGCTGGTGGAAATCAGCTTCTCCACCGGGTTGCCTTGGATGGGCACGCGGCGAACGGAAACGACCTCAGGCGGGGAATACCGGCGCGCGGCGTTCAGGTCGGTTTGGGAGAACGTCTTTACGATTGAACCAAAATCCACTTCCCCGCCAAAGGCGCGGGCAATCGCGTCCGGATAGGAGGCCAGCGCGTCGGCGGAGATTTGGACCCGGTGAGAGAGGCGGGAGGCCAAGTCCTCCATGAACAGGTTCGCCATGCGTTTGGAACGACCCCCCACAACGAACGTCGGGACCAGCTTGGACTTTGCGTCCAAGGCGATCCACGTCCACACGTCCCCCATGTCAGGATCGGCAAGGTAATAATTGGCCGTTTTCTGCTTCATGCCGATGAAACCCCACACCTCGTCAACCTCAATTAAAGAGCAATCCAGCTTGCGGAACTTCTCGTCCATGATGGCTTTGCAGCCCTCGCCCATTCGCACCCCGAGCCGCATCACCGTGTCCCGGTGAACGCCCGTCATGCGCTCAATGGAGCGGATGGAGTTGCCCTCGCAGAGCATCGCAACGGCCGTGATTTTCTTTTCCTGCGGGAGAACGTTTGCCATGATTAAATGCAATACGCTTAATCAGCCCTTGCGTCAAACTTTTTTCGTAATACTTTTAATGGATGGCAAACCAAAAAGGACGCCCCAAGCTGTCGGCCGATGAGGGCCGCAGGGTCATGGTCAGCGTGCGCGTGTCGGCAGAGGAGAAGAAGGAGATTGACGCCGCCGCCCAGCGGGCCAAGGAAAAGCCGGCCGCGTGGCGAAGAAATGCCTTGCTCGCGGCGTCCAGAAAGGTTAATTGTGATACGTAAAGTGATTGGAGCTAGGGAGGATCGAACTCCCGTCCGCTAGGTGTAAAGTCTGCCGACGCTGCCAAGCTAGCCCAGTCGCCCTCCTGGGCCGCGTGACTCTCTCTTTCCGGGGTCGAATCACGCGGCCCAGTGTCTTTTATGTCGTCGCGCTTTCCTGCGGCTGGACGAACCGCACTGCGCTAAAGGCCCTCCTGGTCATTCTGGTAGCCTCCTTTCTGGACCTATCCTCCCGAATACCGATAGATCTGTCAACACCGGAACGGATAAAAAGATAGGAAGAGTTCCGGCATATCGGTTTATCCTGTTGCTCGCTCGCCGATGCGGGCTTATTCCTTATCCATGAACGACGATCCCGAACTTCCTCTCCCTGGTCAACCCAAGACCGAGCGAGCCCAGCCCCCGGCTGAAAAGAAAGCGAAAGACCGAAGCCCTGCCTACCCAGCCATTGGATTGCGTCGGGCAATGGAACTCGCTCTAAAATTCTGGGATACGGAAAAGCGCGGGTCTGTTTTGGTTCCCCGCGCGATGTTTAACTTGGGGTTCTCCGCAAAGAGCGGTCATGGCGTGGCGGCCCTCTCGGCCATGATAAAGTTCGGCCTCCTAGAGGACGAAGGGTCCGGTCCTTCTCGCAAGGTGAAGCTCACCGATACGGCGATTGCTCTGCTGAACCCATCCACGCCGAACAAGGAAGAGATCACAAAAACTTGCGCCCTCGCCCCAACGATCCACGCGGACCTCTGGAAAAAGTTCGGGGCTGATGGCGGATCAGCAGGGGCGATTCACGATTATTTAACCTTCGAGCGTGGCTTCTTTGAGGAGGCTGCCAAGGCGCTTGTCGGTCAGTTCAAAGACACAATCGCCTTTGCTAAACTGACGGAAACGGATAAGGTGAACGAAACGGCAACGTCCGAGGAAACCGGGCGGCCGGGTGGCAACGAAAATCCACTTCCCTTCTCCCCTCCGACTGTTTCACCGGGAGCGGTGCCCGCTACGCAGGATCAAAAAGGCGCAACACCCCCACCGGCCGCTCCTCCCATCTCTCCATCTGCTCCTACCTCCGCCCCGCCACGGACTCAGATGCCCCTAGGCACGATGAACCCAGACGTAAAATATTTCGCCATCCCCACGGACATTGGCGACGCTCACATTCCGATGGGAATGAGCGAAGAGGATTTTACCCTTTTCGGGGCTGCCTTGAAGTTATTCAAAAGCAAGATCGTCAAAGCCTCTCGTTATCCAATCGGTGCGATTTGGCACAACGCCGATCACGACAAACCCGTCACGATCATTGGCGAAATGGGCGAGCGCGATGGGGTAAAATATTACGAGTCCCAAAGCGGAACGGGCATCCCAGAAAACGAGCTGACCTTTGCCTCGTAAGAACGGCCCGGCCCAAAGCCGGGCCTTCTCTTTTGCCCGGTTCAAATTAGGACACTACCAACCGGTTGTAGTCACTCATTTTGCGCGTGTTGTAACGAAACTCGAATTCCTTGCAGTATTTATTCAGGTGCTTCCGGCAGACTTGGATGTAAATCCCCTTAATGCCACGCTTGAGGTGGCTCCAAAAGCCTCCAATCGTGTTCGTGTGCGTCTCGCCGCGGACATACTCCTTCGCGGCGTGGTTGACGACCTCGTGGCTATAGTCCTGCCCGGCGATGCGCGGATAAATCTTGAACTCGTCTGTCATCAAGGTCGAGCCGATTTTGACGTTGCCGCGAACGATGGGGCCAACGGTGCGGGTCTTCACGTCCTAAACCGCCTCGCACCGCACGTCGCCCCCGCGTTCGGCCAATCCAACCACCGGGGTCTTATTTTCCGAGCCACGCCCCCGATTCCCGCCGGACTGCTTGCCGCCCATATAGGTCTCGTCAACCTCCACGATGCCGGCCAGCGGAGCCTTGTAGTTCTCATGCTCAACCGCGTAGCGGATGCGCTGAAGCATGAACCACGCGGTCTTTTGAGTCACGCCAAGGAACTTCCCTAGTTGGATAGAGGAAATGCCCTTCTTAAGCGAGTGGAGGATGTAGAGCGCCATGAACCACTTGCGAAGCGGCAGGCGGGATTCCTCAAAAATGGTGCCATGCCGGACGGAGAACTGCTTGCCGGTGTCCTTACATTTGTAGAGGAACCGGGTTTTCAGGCGATAGACTTCGCCGCCTGTGAACGGGGAGACAATTTTGCCGTGCCAGCGGGATTCCTCTAGGTGCTGAACGCAAGCGGCTTCATCGGGGTAGAGTTCCGTGAACTCAAGAAGGTTAACCACTTCGCCGTTCATTAGGCGAAGAATACACCCGCCGAATGGTTGAGTCAACTATATAATTGCGTAGGTCTATTATCCTAGTGCTCTGAGTTGGAAGTGCGTTTACATCTTGCGGCGGCGGCGGCAAGGTGGGCAATGCCGCCCGGACCCAAAGCCAAGCCGCTGGCACTCAGTGTTGGAGGGCGGTCGAACTGACCCGCTGGACGCGCCGCGCCCACGGCAGCCAAGCCGCGGCGACGCGGGCGCGCATCGTCTTGGCCGGCGCCGAGCCAGGGGCGGCCAACGCGGCCGTGGCCCGAGCCTTGGGCGTCTGCCGCCCGAGCGTCATCCAGGAGAACAACCGGCGGCCCAAGCCTTTCGTCTGGACCAAGACCGCCGGGGACATCCTCGCCGGCGTCGCCCGCTTCTGTCAACGCACTTCTAACCCAGACCACTAGCCCATCGGACGGGCGGCCAGCGCGTCGCGCATGGTCGTCGGCGCCCGCCCGAGCAGTTGGCCCAGGGTGGGGTCCACGGCGGCGAACTCGCCCGCGCGGCTGGCGCGGTAGAAGAGCAGGGTCAGGTCCGCGGCCCGGGCGGGTGCCCCCCGGGCGGCCATCCTCGCGCGCAGGGCGTCGTCGCTGAGGATCTCCCGGCGCACCGGGCGGCCGAGCACCTCGGAGGCAAGGGCGGCCAGGTCGGCGAAGTCGAGCGCCTCGGCGCCGGTGAGCGGCGGGGTGGCGCCCTCGAAGCGCCCCTCCTGCGTCAGGACGATGGCGGCGGCCTCGGCCAGGTCGGCGTGCGCCGTCCAGGAGACCTTGCCGTCGGCCGGCGCCTCAACCACGCCCGTCTTCAATCCGTCCCCCAGGAAGTTCACCCCGCTGGCGGCGTAGAAGCCGTTGCGCAGCGCCGTCCAGGCCAAGCCGCAGCCAGCGAGCATCGCCTCCGTTTCGCTGTGGTGGGCCATCGGGGCGAAGGCCGAGGCGCTGCCCGCCGCCATGTGGCTGGTGTAAACGATGCGCCCGGCCCCGGCCTCGCGTGCCGCCGCGATGGCCGCGCGGTGCTGGGCCAGCGGGTCGCCCCCGGTGGCCGCCGCGTTGGAGGAGACGATGAGCACCTGCGTGGCCCCCTCGAAGGCGTGCGGCAGGCTGGCGGGGTCGGCGAAGTCTCCCCGGCGCACCCGCACGCCGAGCCTCTCCAAGTCGGCGGCCCGCTGCGGGTCGCGCACGCTGACTCCCACCTGGTCGGCGGGGACACGGGTGAGGAGGGCTTCGACGATGGCGCGGCCGAGCTGGCCGGTGGCCCCGGTGACGATGATCATGGTGGATGGTGGTTTTGAACAGCGGTATCAGCGATACCTGTTTTACGGTATCATTGATTACCGCCGTTAGCAAACCACCGCTACCGCTGTCACGGTGCCGACGGTAAGTTGTTACGGTGGATGACATGAACACGATCCCCGATGACGCCGCCGACGCGGGCGAGCTGCGCGCGCGCATCGTCACCGCCGCCGCCCGGCTGATCGCCGAGGGCGGCCGGGACGCGGCGACCACGCGCGCGGTGGCCGCCGCCGCCGGCGTGCAGGCGCCCGCCCTCTACCGGCTCTTCGGCGACAAGCGCGGGCTCCTCGACGCCGTCGCCCAGCACGGCCTGGCCGGTTACGTTGCCGGCAAAGCCAACCGCGCCCCGCACCCGGACCCCGTCGAGGAGTTGCGCCAGGGCTGGAACCTGCACGTCGCCTTCGGCCTGGCCCACCCGGAGCTCTTCGCGATCCTGGCCGGCGACCCCTCGCCGCGCCCGCCCTCGCCCGCGGCGGCGGCGGGGCTGGAGGTCCTGCG
>CAXTFX010000038.1:0-15989 GCA_964243185.1 uncultured Chthoniobacterales bacterium | reverse complement strand
CGGTCGGCGGCCTCCTCTATGAGCTTGCTCGTGGGCCGGCCGGCGCCGTGGCCGCTCTTGGTCTCGATGCGGATGAGCACCGGGTTCGGGCACCCCTTGGCCTGCGCGGCCTGGAGCGTGGCCGCAAACTTGTAGGAGTGGGCCGGCACCACGCGGTCGTCGTGGTCGGAGGTCGTCACCAACGTGGGCGGGTAGCACGTGCCCGGTTTCAGGTGGTGCAGCGGCGAATACGCCAGCAGGTGCGGGAACATCGCCGGGTCGTCGGACGAGCCGTAGTCGCTGGCCCAGGCCCAGCCGATGGTAAACCGCTGGAACCGCAGCATGTCCATCACGCCGACGGCCGGCAGCGCGGCGCCGAAGAGGTCCGGCCGCTGCGTCATGGCCGCGCCGACGAGCAGCCCGCCGTTGGAGCCGCCCGCGATGGCGAGCTTCGGGGTGGAAGTCACCCGGGACGAAACCAGGAACTCCGCGGCACCGATGAAGTCGTTGAAAACGTTCTGCTTGCGCTCCCTGGTGCCGGCGGCGTGCCATTCCTCGCCGTATTCGCCGCCCCCGCGCAGGTTGGCGACGGCATAGACGCCGCCCATCTCCATCCAGACGAGGCTGGACGGGGAGAACGTCGGCGTCAGCGAGATGTCGAACCCGCCGTAGCCGTAGAGCAGCGTCGGGCGGGTGCCGTCGCGCTTGAGTTCGCCCTTGTAGGTCAGGAACACCGGCACGCGCGTGCCGTCCCGGCTCGTGAAGAAGACCTGTTCCGTGGTGAACTCCCGCGGGTCAAAGGCGACCTTGGGCGCGAAGACCGGCTTCGTTTCCCCCGTCCGCACGTCGTGGCGGAAGACCGTCGTCGGCGTCGTGTAGGAGGTGAACGAGAAGAACGTCTCCGGGTCGTCCGCCCGGCCGCCGAACCCCGCCGCCGTGCCGAGGCCGGGAAAGGGAACCTCCCCGACGGGTTTGCCGTCCGGGGTAAACACCTTGGCCTGCGAGTGCGCGTCCTTCAGGTAATCGGCGACGAACCGACCGCCAACGTAGTTCACGCCCAGCAGGGTTTCGGCCGCTTGCGGGATGACCTCGCGCAACGTCGGGACTGGGTGCTTGGCGGGGTCAATGGACAGCGTGCCGCCGTGGCCCGCTTCGGCCGGGTGCGCCGCGCGCCAGTCGGCCAGCGCCCGGTCGTAGGCGCTCACGTCCACCGCCACCAGCCGGCTGCGGGCGGCGTCCTTGTTGGTGTAGAAGTAGAACGTCGCGCCGTCGTTGCCGACGAAGTGGTAACGCGCGTCAAAGGCGCTCAACAGCTCCACCACGGGCGCCTCGGCCGGGCCTGCGGTGATCGGACGGTAGAAGACGCGCGTTCTGGGGTCGGTGCCCTGGGTGGCGGTGATGATGAGGTATTTGCCGTCCTCCGTGACCTCGCCGCCAAAGCCCCATTCCTTCTGGTCCTTGCGCTCGTAAACGAGCACGTCCGCACCCTGCGGGGTGCCGATGCGGTGGAAGTAGAGCTTCTGGAAGTAGTTTGTGCTCTGTAGCTTGGTCTTCTCGTCCGGGGCGTCGTAACGGCTGTAGAAGAAGCCGCGGCCGTCTTTGGTCCAGGCGGCGCCGGAGAACTTGGAATACTCGATTTTATCCGGCAGGTCGCGGCCGGTGAACACGTCCCGCACGCGCCACTCGATCCAATCCGACCCGGAGGTCTGCACGCCGTAGGCCATCAGCCGGCCGTCTTCGCTGACGCTGTAGCTGCTCAGGGAAACGGTGCCGTCGGCGGAGAGTTTGTTGGGGTCCAGCAACAGCGTCGGCTCCGCCTCGGGGCTCGGGGCGGTGTAGATGACGTTCTGGTTCTGGAGGCCGGAGTTCTTGGAAAAGAAGTAGCGTCCGCCCTGCTTGGCGGGCGTGGTGAACCGCTCGTAGTTCCAGAGTTGTTCGACGCGGACACGGATCTTCTCGCGGGCCGGGATGGCGCGGAGGTAGCCAAAGGTCAATTGGTTCTGCGCTTCGACCCACGCCTGCGTTTCCAGGGAGTTCGCGTCCTCCAGCCAACGGTAGGGGTCGGCGACCTTGGTCCCGTGGTAATCGTCCACGTGCTCGACCGTCCGGGTCGGCGGGTAGTCCAGGGCGGGTTCGGCGGCGCGGGCAGCGGTGGCGGTCGTCAGGGCAAGCAGGGCGGTGGCGCTCAAGAAAGGGCGTTTCATGCGGGAGGCGAAGTTTAGGCGGGTGCCCGCTTCCCGCAACCGGGCCGCCGGCCGGGAAGAGGAGTGCCCACGAAACACACGAAAGGCACGAAAAAGAGGAGGGTGGCTCCGAACCTCGCTCCCCGCTTTCTTCTCCTTCCGCTTTTCGTGTCTTTCGCGTGTTCCGCGGGCACTTCCTCTCCTACCGCCCCTGTTTGATCTCCAAACGCTGACTCAACAACGCCAGCGCGTAGCAGATGACGAAATAGATCATCGCCACCACGAACAACGTTTCCAACACGATGGGCGGTTTGCCGGGCTCCAGGTAGAACTCGTAGAATTGTTTGCCCGCACGGGTGAGCTCCTGCAAGGCGATGATGGACGCCAGCGAGGTGTCTTTGATCAGCGTGATCAATTGCGAGACGATGGCCGGCACCATGCGGCGCAACGCCTGTGGCAGGATGATGGAGAGGATCGTGTGGTGCGGCTTGAGGCCCAGCGAGAAGGCCGCTTCCAACTGGCCCTTCTCGACGGACAGGATGCCCGCGCGGAAGATCTCCGCCATGACGGCGCTGGTGTAGAGCGACAGGCCGATGATGGCGAAGCCCGGCGGCTGCCACTGGCAGGCGAAGTTCACCAGGACGCTCAGCTTCGCCGCCAGGAATTCGACGCCCCCGCCGACGCCGGCGCCGAGGTGCGCCTTCGCCCATGCTGACATCCCCGGCCAGACCGTTTCGTTGTAGTAGCTGGCGAACTTCGGCAGCCCGATGAAGACGTAAAAGATGATCAGATACGACGGCAGCGCACGCATCAACTCGATGTAAACGGCGCAAAACCCGTGGAAGAGCCGGTTGTTGGACGAGCGTCCGAGAGCAAAGACGAAGCCCACGACCGTGCTGATCAAACAGGCCGCGATGCCGACGCCCAAGGTGTAGAACAGCCCGCCGTGCGCCTCGTTATTCTCGTCCGGCGTTTTCCACAGGTATTTCCAGGTGTTGGCGTCCCCGAACGGCTCCCAGTTTCCGTGCCGGGCCGCGGGGATGACGACGAAGACGATGATCAGCGCCAACACCAACCAGCCGAGAACGTTGAAGACGAGGTTGGGCGTGAACAGCGGCCCGCGGCGGCGGGGCGCCGGCAGGACGAGCGGCGCGTCCGTGCCGCCGGAGGAATCAGAGACCGTGCGGACTTCGGTGTTGGGAGAAGGCATGAGCAATGGTTCCGGTTAAGCCCGCGCTCCACGCAGACGCAGCCGACGGGCGCGGAGGGGATTAAACTTCTTCTCCAGCCAGTTCACGAAGAAGCCCAGGGGCAGCGTCAGCATGAGGTAGAACAGCGCGACGGCGGAGAAAATCTCGAACGTGCGGAAGGAGCGGTTGTTCACGTAATCGGCCTGATACATGAGGTCGCCCACGCCGACGGCCGAGAGGATGGCGGAGTTCTTCAACATCGCGCTGTAAAGGTTTCCCAAGGGCGGCAGCACGAGGCGGACGGCCTGGGGAACGACCACGAGCCGGAGCGTTTGCAGCAGCGACAGGCCGAGCGAACGGGCGGCCTCCGTTTGCCCCTTCGGCACCGCCAACAATCCCGCGCGCAGGGCCTCGGCGACGTAGGCGCCGGTGTAGAGACCCAGGCCGAGCGTGCCGGCGGCGAAGGAGTCGCTGACGTGGAACGGGCCGAGGTCGAGGCGCAAACTCACACCGAGCTTGGGCAGGCCGAAGTAGAAGACATAGACCTGCACGAGCAGGGGCGTGTTGCGGAAGAACTCCGTGAACGCCATCGCCACGATCTTCAACCCGCCGCTGGGCGTCACGCGCAGGAGGGCGACGACGAGACCGACGACGAAGGAGATCAGCGCCGCCCAGAACGAGATGTTCAAGGTCATGCCGATGCCGCTCAGGAACAGCGGCAGGTTTTCCATGACGCTCTTGCCGAAGTAGTCGCCGGCTTCGGCGGCGAGAGGGAAGGAAAGCGTGGGGCGCAGCATGAACGTTCAGTAGAGGTTTGGTCCGCAGATTACGCAGATTTGCACAGATTTTAAGAGGGGGTGGAGAAGGGCAGGCGGCACCCCCTTCCGCTACTCCGAACCCCTTCTTAATAATCTGCGTAATCTGCGTAATCTGCGGATAAAAACTCTTTCGCAGGTGGTTTTATGACAGCGTGCGGGTCCAATGACAACGCCAAAAAAGCGAAACGGCCAAGCGGGTGAACGCTTGGCCGTGGCGGGAGGAGTCTGCTCGGGAGCGACCTATTTCGGCGGTTCGATGCTCGTGCCGCTGACGGGCTTGAGGTGCTTGTCGTAGAGCGCCTTCCAGCGGCCGTCCGCTTTCATCTTCGCCAGCTCGTCGTTGACGAACTTCGTCAAGTCCGCGTGGCCCTTGCGGATGCCGATGCCGTAGGGCTCCTGCGTGAACTGGCCGCCGACGAGGTCGAACTTGTCGGGCGCGGTCGCCTTGAAGCCCAACAGGATGATGTCGTCCGTCGTCATGGCGTCGGCCTGCTTGTTGCCCAGGGCGGTGAAGCACTCGCTGTAGCTCTTGAGCAGGTTGAACTTCGCGCCGGGCGCGGCGGCCTGGATGTTCTTCTCCGAGGTGGAGCCCTGCACGGTGGTGACGGTCTTGCCCTCGAGGTCCTTGACGCTCTGGATCGGGCTGCCCTTGGCCACGAGCAGGGATTGGCCGGCCAGGTAGTAGGGGTCCGACATGTCAATCTGCTTCTTGCGGTCCTCGGTGATGGTCATGGTCGAGATGACGACGTCCACCTTGTTCTCCGTGAGGAACGGGATGCGGTTGGCGCTGACCGTTTCCACGAGGTCCACTTTCTTCTCGTCCCCCAGCAGCGCCTTGGCCAGGGCGCGGCCGAGATCGGCGTCGAAGCCCTCCACGCGACGGGTCAGGGGGTTGTTCAACCCGAACAGGCGCACGTCGTATTTGCAGCCGACGATGAGCTTGCCACGGGCCTTGATGTCCGGGATCATGGCCTTCTCCTCCACCGACGGCGTGGCGGCGGGCGACGGGGCGGGCGTGGTTTGCGCGCCGGCGCGGGCGGCGAGCGAGAGGGCCGCGACGAGCGCAGCGACGGCGGGATGAAGTTTCATGGTTGGTGTGGGAACGGAACGGGCTGAAACGTTTCTGGCCGAACACGCGCGCGTGTGTTCCGCATCGGAGGGATGCCCTTTCCCTGCGGCCATCTCGCAGACTCGGTTGTGTCGTCCGCCGGCCTTCGCAAGCGACGCCCTTTCCAGAACGGCGGACGACACGGAGGGCGTCCCTCCGAGGCCACCGACCGAACCTGAGTGCGGCTAACAAAAAGTGGCTGGAGAGGCGCGACGGGAGCCAGCGTGCCCCTCCCGCACCCTTCGGTTGCGAGTTCTAATGCTTGAGGATCTTGGAGAGGAAATCCTTCGCCCGCTCCTCCCGCGGGTGGTCGAAGAACTCGTGCGGCGTGTTGCTCTCGCACACCCGGCCGGCGTCAATGAACAGCACCCGGTCGGCGACCTCCTTGGCGAAGGCCATCTCGTGGGTGACGATCACCATCGTCATGCCGGAGTGCGCCAGCTCGCGCATGACGTCGAGCACCTCGCGGATCATCTCGGGGTCCAGCGCGGAGGTCGGCTCGTCGAAGAGCATGATCTTCGGGTTCATCGCCAGCGCCCGCGCGATGGCCACGCGCTGCTGCTGGCCACCGGAGAGCTGGATGGGGTGGGCATCCGCCTTCGCCCCGATGCCCACGCGCTCCAGGAGTTTGATGCCCTGGGCGCGGGCCTCCGCCTTGCTGGTGCCCCGCACCTTCATCGGCGCGAGCATGACGTTTTCGAGCACGGACAAGTGCGGGAACAGGTTGAACTGCTGGAACACCATCCCGGTCTCGGTGCGGATCTTGTTCACGTCCGCGTGCGGGTCGCCGAGGTCCGTGCCGTCTACGATGAGGGAGCCCTCGTCAATGGCTTCCAGGTGGTTGATGCAGCGCAGCATCGTGGATTTGCCGCAGCCGGAGGGGCCGAGGATGACGATCTTTTCGCCCTCGCGGATGATCTCGTCCACGCCCCGGAGGATGTGCAGACTGCCGAACCGTTTGTGGACGCCGCGGAACTCGATGAGCGGCTTGGCGGCGGCGGCGGCGTGGCCGTTGGCGAGGGCGGCGGGAGCGGCGTCGGGCATGGGAGGGATTTGGCCACAGAACGGCGCAAAAGACACAAAAAAAGTCCGGCTTCCGCATTGTTTCCGGGTTTCCCGCCGCCTTCCTTGCGGGACTCCCGTGCCTGTTGTGGCTCACCCTTCCCCCGTTCCCTACCGCGGCCGGCTCGCCCCGTCGCCGACGGGCCTGCTCCACCTCGGGCACGCGCGCACCTTTGCCCTGGCGCACGCCCGGGCCCGGGCGGCGGGCGGTGCGCTGCTGTTGCGCCTGGAGGACCTCGACCGGGCGCGCTGCCGCGAGGAATTCGTCGGCGCCATCGCCGAGGACCTCCGCTGGGCCGGGTTGACGTGGGACGAGGGGCCGGACGTCGGCGGCCCGCACGCGCCCTACCGCCAGAGCGCGCGGGGGGAGCTTTACCTCGGGGCGTTGCGCCGGCTCGCCGCGGCCGGCTGGCTCTACCCCTGCACCTGTTCGAGGCAGGACATCGCCCGCGCCCTGTCCGCGCCGCACCCGGAGGACCGCGGGCCGCTGTATCCGGGGACGTGCCGGCCGCCGACGCCGACCGTTTTCCCTGGTCCCGCGCCGGCCGGGGTGAACTGGCGCTTCCGCGTGCCGGCGGGAGCCGTGGCGGAGTTCACCGACGGCCGGCTCGGGCCGCAACGGCCGGTGGCGGGGCGGGACTTCGGGGATTTCCTGGTCTGGCGGCGCGACGGCTTCGCGGCCTACGAACTGGCCGTGGTCGTGGACGACGCCGCGATGGGCATCACCGAGGTGGTCCGCGGCGAGGACCTGCTCCCGTCCACGGGCCAGCAGCTCCTCCTCTACGAGGCGCTCGGGCACGCCCCGCCCGCGTTCTTCCACGCCGCCCTGGTGCGCGACGCCGCGGGCCGGCGGTTGGCGAAACGGGACGCGGCGCGTTCGCTGCGCGCCCTGCGGGAAGCCGGCATCGCGCCGGGGGCGTTGGCGGTGATGGCGGCGGGGTCAGGGCGCGCTGGGTCGCTCGAAGCTGGCTAGGTTAGTGAAAAGATTGCGCTTCGGGTCGAATTCCAGGCTGCGCGAGTGGCCGTCGGGATTGAGGTAGTAGGTGAACACGATACTCGGGGGCCGGTGGTCCGGGGTGACGACGTCGAAGCGGATCGGCCCGTAAATCTTGCCGTAGCAGGCGCTGACGATGGTGCCGTCCTCCCGCCGCACGGTGCGAACACGGAAAAGGTAGTTGTCCTTATCGGTGCTGGTCTGAAAGGAGGTGCTGCCGTCGCCGTTGGATTGCGGCACCCGCCCTTGGAGCAAGGACAACATTGGCTGGTAGCCCTCCACGGGCGCAACTTGAGAGGAGTGCAGCTCGCTGCCTCGATCGAAGCGCTCGACCGGCCCTTGCTGGATGCCGTCACCGGGGTGGGAAAAGGTCAGTTGCAACTCACCGCCGTAATCGCCCCCGTCCGCCACGCGCCGCGAGAGCTTGAAGGTAAAATCCGTGTTGGTGCCTTGGCCATAAGGTGCAATCCAATCCTTAGCCACAAGATCACAGCCAACAGGCCGACCATCAACAGGAACGTTCAATTCAAGACGCTTATGAGCATACATCGGAACAGGATTGTTTTTTTCTTCAGCGTCAGTGTCCTGGAGCAATTCCACGGCTCCCAGTAGGTGCCCGTGGCGCTCCGTTCCAAGTCAAACGACTCGCCACTGCTGTAGTAGTAGCCTGCCTTGGAGGCCGAGAAGCTTACGTGACCCGAGCACTCTACCGAGCCGATGAACTGGCCGGCCAAACCGGTGTCCCCCTCCGCCTTGTGAGTGTCCGTGCGGGCGCCGTCAAAGGTTTCGAAGCCGAGGCGCACCTGTGCGCCGACCAGAGGATGACCCTCCTCATCCACGACACGCACGGTCAGCTTGGCGGGAAGGGCTAGAAGCATACCCACGGTGCATACGGTGCTGACTACCACCAATAAGATGAACAACATCGCAACAACCTTATTCCTTCTCATGTATGTTACCGGAAAACTATGAAGGACGAATAGCTCGTATCAGGGTAGAGTAGGGGCGTCAGGATCGTTAGGCCCGCTGAATAGATTATGTCGCCTGTCAAATTCTAAGTTTCGATCGTTTGGAGTCTTATTCACATAATAAGCGAATTCCAACCCGGGACGTGGTGCTAAGGCGCCTAACAAAAAGATGAAGTCTGGCTGCACTTTGCCATATAGGGCACTGACAATCTTCCCCTGACCATCGCGCACACTCCGCACCCGGAAGAAGTAACAGTGATCCAGTTGATTTGAGTCGTCCGCAATTTGGTTGGGGCTCTGCCCCGACTTCCATTCTGTCGTCCAAGTATGTTGAGCCTCATAACCGAACTCGGGAGCTAGGCGAGGCATTTTCAATTCGCTCCCTTCCCCAATGCGATCTGGTGATACGGGAACCATGCATATACCATCATCAGCATTGGCGAAGACAAGTTGAAGGATGCCCGAGTAAGCGTGCGGTGAAAGGATGTTGCGTTCGGCGCGAAACAAGAAATCGGCGACTTGACCGTTGCCGTATGGGGCCACCCAATCTCCAGCCAACAGATTGAAACCTACGGGCCAAGCCTCTAGCGGGATGCTGGTGCGTGTTTTGTTAACTAACAGGGGCACCGGATTCACAATTTTTCTAAGCACAACTTTAACCGTGGGGTTCCAAGGTTGTAAACGTTCCTCGGTGACGCTTTGGAATTGGTAGCTGCCACTAAACTTGTAACATCCTTCTTTGTTGGCACCATACAGAACCCGACGATCAGCCTTGTCAGAAGCCACAAAAAAGCCATCTTTGTCGGGAGTTCCGTCGTGGTAAACCTGACTGGACTGCGTGAAAGTATAATGTGGGAAAAGAACTCCTACGTTTGCGTCGGTAAGAGGTTTTCCCTCTTCGTCAACTACTTTGAGTGTGATTTTTGCTTCGGGCAACTGAGCAAGGGTGTGATGGGTCATCAAAGTAGCAAAGACCCAAACTTTCAAAAATGTTTTCATCATGTTTATCTATTCAATTGTGCAATGGACACATATTTTTCGTATAGTTTATGGGTGTAGGCATATGCAACCTCCTTGAAATCACTGTGATGCCATTCAATTGGTGCGTTACCATCAGTCCGTTGATCTGGCCAGCCATCGTGTAAAGTCTGCATATCGAAATTATGCTGACTGCCCGGGAACAACGCATCCAGCTTTCGGAGGGGGTTGCTACCAGCACAGAATGATAGGCATGGCACCATTTCGGCCAGCAAAGTGTTACGTTGAGCAGCATCCGCGGCATAATCGCTTCCCGTTGAGCCGTAAAGATCATGTGGGCGCGAACTGTCGAACAAAGGTCTCTGGATCAGCTCTGCGTTGGTGAGCTGATTCAGAGTGGCCATGTCTTGGTGCTGGCGATAGTATTCGAGCTGCCATCCGCCGTATTCGTGGGTTAATACCCATGAATTCTCCAGCACAGACATCCCTTTTAACCGTTCTTGATTGTTCCAGACTTCATTAGCGGTGAGAGGCACAAACTCCACTCCACTTGGGTTTCTCAGAACCTCCTCCCCACTCGAGTAGAAGTTGAAAGACTCAACCTTTGTGAGAACCCTGCTCAACCGATCCCCCCAAGTAAGTCGGCTTCTATTATCAGTTGTGGGCAGTCCATTACTGCCTCTGAAAAGCGAGAACCAGTAGCTGCACCACAATCGACGATCGTAGTTTAACCAATTCGCATTTTCCATTCCGACACGACTGCTTGTGGTGAGATCCTCTTCTGTCTCGTCATAGGCTTCCTTCACCACCGCCGCATCCATCATGTAATATCGAGTTAGGTGAGCATTTCAATCGTGGATTGCACTGCCAACAAGCATGTTTCCCAAGCTATGGGCACAGACTGTTGGTGCCGGGTCGAGTGAAGATAGAAATTGAGCTAATAGAGAAGCACTTGCAAAAGCATTGTTAATGTTAACCTCGTAATCCGGCGTAACGTCCGTTTTACCAAGCAACGCACCTTGAGTCTGGTCTCCCCGCCATGAGACCCCGTAAAACCGAGCACGGGAACCGCTCCAGAACATACGTTTAAAGATCTCGCTGTGAGCGCCTCGCGCCTGTTCACCGTCCACATTGTAGCCGTGCACAAACACGAAGTTCTGCCCATTCGCTTCTTTGTCGGGTAGATTGATAGGATCTGAAAGGCGGTCTGATGCACCTCCACTTCCCCCTGTAATAGCCCGCAGGTTCTTGTGCCGGAACATCTCCTCCACCGGACTGATGCTCAACGGCAGCTTGAGGGCGATCATCTCGTGCCCCAGGTCGGTGCGCTTGGCTACCGAGAGGATCAGGGGCTTGGTGGTGCGGGTTTTGCCTTCCACCAGGATCACCCCCTTGCCGTGGTCGCGGATGTTCAAGAGAAAGGTGACATCCAATTCCTCGCCCGAGGGACTGGCCTCGGACACCGTGTAAAGCGCGCCCGTTTCCGCCTTCGGACCGGCCGCCACCTGCCGGGCGGTGGCGACGTCGGTCAGGTAGTCGCCCGCGTGGTCGGGCGTCAGGTCGGTCGGCAGGAAGTTCACGGCGTGGTCCTCCTGCTTGAGCGTGTAGCTGTAATCCTCGGGGTCCAACTCGTTCAACAGTGGTTTGAGGTCCAGGAACACCGGGAACCAGTCCACCAGGTCGCGCACGCCGTTGACCTGGAGGTCGTCGCAGTCCCGCCCCGGTCCGCTGCCACTCGGGATGTCGTCACCGCCGGTTGTCCCCGCTGTCGTGGTCGTCATTGATCCAGAAGCGCAACGGGTGCTCGGGGGTGGCGCGGTTCCGGTCGTCATCGTTGATGACGTGGTTGTGGTCGAAGTCCGGGGTCAACGCCACGTCGAGCGGGATCACCTCGTAGAGTCCGTTTTGTCCACCCCCGGCGGCCGAGGGGATCCACGGTGTAGATGGGACTCTCGGTGGCGCCGTGGCTATCCCACGTCTGAATGTCGTGCTCGACGGGACCGGCGAGATACTTCAATTGCGGATTGTAGGCGGTAAACCTTTCGTCCCAATACATCGTCTGGTTGGACCCGCCGTTGACCAGAAACTGAAAGCGGGCGCGGGTGAAGCGGTAGGTAAACTGGTAGCCGCCGTGCCCCCCGAAGAAAACGGGCATGAACCCGAAGATACGCTCCGCGTAAGCTCCCGCCCCGAGATCGCCGGCGTTCCCGGTCAGGGGATCGGTGTTGAGAACGGCCCGGCTTTCCGTCCGGAGGCGGTGAAGGGTTGGGAGAGCTCGTCGGTGATTTCTTGCGTGACGTGAATGCCGGTGGTGTCGGCGGGCGCCGGCAGGTCGTATCGCAACGTGTGCGAGGAGTTTGTGTTGCTGACCGAATCAGTTCTGACGCAGTTGCTCGCGTCGAAGGGAGCAAACAGGTCGTTGGGGTTTTGAATGAACCAGGGAGGACTGGGAAGGTTCAAAAGTTGGTTGGAATCCGAGCAGGTCTGGGTGAAGCCCCCAGTGGCGGGGTCAAGGGTTAAAGTGTATGAGAGCTTCTTGTCTGAACCGTCAGCGGGGTTGAAGCTTTTGTAGATCATGCGGTAGGACCAGTTGTGCTGGAGGTAGTGGGTATCTCCCTCTCCCGTTTGCAGGATGCCGGGCGATCCGCTGGCCGCCTCGGGGTAGCCCTTCCTCAACTCCTGGCGCATCAGCGGCCGTTTCAGGGGCTTGACCGACGCGGACGCGGTCCCGGCGGAACCACCGCCGCCCGCCGAAGACGCCGGCAGGCTGGGCGGGAGCGTCAGGGAAACGGTGGCACCGTCTCCGCCCGCGTCCGGTGGCGTTCCGGCGCTGCCGGGGGCGGTGAAAAGTCGGAAGGAGACGGCGGCGTCCGGGGTCAGGCCCGAGGCGTTGATCGTCCGCACTCCCGGAGCCACGGTGCAGAACGTGTGCCAAGTGGCGCCACCGTCGAGGCTGGCCTGCACGACGGTGGCCCGGGTCGGATCCCCTGCCGTCCAGACAAGTTGCGCGGTCGTGGCGGAGGTCGGGATGGCGCTGAAGCCGGCGGGCGGGGGAAGGGCGGGGTCAGCGGTGACGGCGGTAGTCGCCAGCGTCGCCGTCCGGCCGCCGGTGGCAACGCTGGCCGTGATGACGCTGGCGTCATTGGCGGCGGCCGGCAGATAAACGTAAACCTGGGCCACCGGACGGGGATAACCCTGGTTGTCGGGCCAGGAGCCGGTCGCTCGCACCGACACGCTGGTCGTGGGTGGGGCCGCCGCCGGGTCGCCCGACGGGGAAAGCCGGGCGCCGCCCCCCGTGACGCGGAAAGTCACGGGCGCGTTGACCCCCTCGCCGTTGGCGGTGTTGACCGTAACGGAAATCGGCACCGGCAGGGCCGCGCCGGAGTCGCCCCGCTGGTCGCCGCCGCCCAGCAGCGCGAGCCACGGCAGTTCCCCATCGTAGAAATCTGCAGGATCCGTGCCGGTGTAAAATTCCCACCAGTTGGTGCGGCCGTCGCCGTCGGCATCCGCCTCCGGGTCCACCCCGAGCCGGCCGAAGTTGGCCCGCTGCCAGTCCTCCGGCAATGCGTGGCCGCGGAGCACCTGAAGGCGCAGGAAAAGACCGCCGGGGTTGCCCCCGAGGGGCAGATAGCCCTGGGTGGCATTGAGGATCGGGTTTCCGGGTTGAGTTGGGTAGCGGAGGCTGGGGGCGCTGAAAACCTGCGGTCCCCGCCGCCATGAGCCGTGGACCAGGTCGGAGGTGATCTCCGGGACGTAAAACAGGTCGGTTGGAGGGTTCTCGGAGGAGCTTTGCCAGGTCAGCGTGGGATAGGTGGCCGGCAGACCGGTCAGGGAGTCAAACCCCCTGAGCGTGCCGAGGGCAGGGAGGGCGCCAGCCGCAACGGGCTGGTGCGGGTCGAGGGCGAACGCATAGTGCAGCAGGTTGGCCAGACCACTGCCGTTCGGCGCGAGGGCGTTCTCGCCTGAGATGGCCGGGTCCCGTAACTCCGGCGGGGAGAAAACGCGGGCCTGCCATACCGCGAAGGTGTCCGCCCGGAGGCTGGCCGCAGGAGCAGGAAGACAAGTGACCAGAGAACCGACGGGCGGAGTGGTCGCAGCAGGAAGTTCAATGGAAGAGAGGGCGCCATCCGTCGTGCTCAGGCCGGCGCACGGCGACAACCCTACTCGGACACGGGGAAGCGAAACAGGCGGTATTTTGATAGGAGCTGCCTTTCGGGCAGAATGACGAAACCAGGCGGGATGACGAATGCCTGGCTTCGTCATGCCGGCGTAGCCGGTCACTCCCCGATGATCTTCACCAACACGCGCTTGGGCCGTTTCCCGTCCAGCTCGTAGTAAAAGATCTGCTCCCACGGCCCGAAGTCCAGCCGGCCGGCGGTGATGGCCACCACGACCTCGCGGCCCATGATCGTGCGCTTGAGGTGCGCGTCGGCGTTGTCCTCGCTGCCGTTGTGCTCGTATTGCCCATACGGCCGCTCGGGCGCCAGCCGCTCCAGCCAGCGCTCGAAGTCCCGGTGCAGGCCGGGTTCGTCATCGTTGATGAACACGCTGGCGGTGATGTGCATGGCGTTCACGAGCGCCAGCCCCTCGCGCACCCCGCTCGCGCGCACGGCGGCCTCGACGCGCGGGGTGACGTTGAAGAGCTGCCGGCGGTGCTCGGCCTGAAAGAGGAGTTCAACGCGGTGGGATTTCATCGCAAGTTTAACGGCGGGTTCCCTTCCCGATGAAGATTTCCCATTCCGGCCCGCTGCCGACGCCGTGCTGCGAGGCGAAGTTACCTTCGTTGATGGCCAGGGAAACTTTGCCGAGGCTATTCAGATACAGCAGCGGTTGACCGACCGGAACCGAGCCGAAACTGTTGGCGAAGGGAAGGTCGAACCGTTCGTAAACCACGCGCTCCTTGCCGCGCACCTGGATGAGGACGTGGTATAACGTGCCCTCGCGGAGGGCGACTGCGCGGTCGCCGTCGTAAACCTGGACCAGCTCCTCCCGGCCGAGGTCCGTCCAGACGTTGCCGTATTCCACGTCCAGCACCGGCACGCCCCCGCTCGTGATCCCCGTCCTGGCCTCCGGGCGCGGGTGCGCGATCCGCTCCACGGCCGCGCCGGGCACCTCGGGGCCGACGCCGTCGAACCCGATGACCCCCGCCGCCAGCCGCGCCGCGGTGAACGCATACACGTCCCGCCCGTGGAAGGTGTAGGACTCCCCCGAGCCCGGCCGGCGGTTGCGCGTCTCGTCAATCTCCCGCACCGCCTCGATGCCGGGGTCCTCCGCCAGGAAGGTCAACGTGCCGTTGTCCGGGGTGACGACGTAATGGCCGGCCTTGGTTCGGACCACGACGGACCGGCGCGCGGTGCCGACGCCGGGGTCCACCACGGAGACGAACACCGTGCCCGCCGGCCAGTAGGGCACCGTCTGCGCCAGCCGGTAGCCGGCCTCCCAGACGTTGAAGGCCGGGATCTCGTGCGTGAGGTCGAACAGCCGCAGGTCCGGGCTCACGCCCACCGCCACCCCCTTCATCGCGGCCACCGCGCCGTCCCGCTGGCCGAAATCGGTCTGGAAAACGACCGCCGGGCGCGGGGCCGCCGCCGTGGCCGTTTGCGCGCGGCCCGGCGCCATCGGCAGGGAGAACAGGAGGCCGGCGAACAGCGGGACGAGGGGTTTGGCGGATGGCATGGAGGGAAGGTTGGGCTAAAGGTCCCGCCCGCGAGTTTAAGAGCCGATGCGTTTTTGCCAAGTTGCCGTTCCCCTAGCCCTCGCGCTGGCGCTCTTCACCCCGGCTATTTTCCTCCGCGCCGGGCCGGAGTCCCCCGTTCCCGGCGGGGAACTCTCCCTGACGCTCCACCGCGCCATCGAGCTGGCGCTGGCGAAAAATTACGTCCTGCGCGCCGCCGCCTACGGGCCGGCCCTCGCCGCCGCCCGGCTGCGCGCCGCGGAAGGCCGCGCGCTGGACCCGACGGTGTTTGCCCGCGGGCAACGCTCGCGCAACAACAACCCCGTCCTGGCCGACCCCGCCTCCGGCCTGGGCGGCACCGCGACGCAATCCACCACGGACGCCTTCTCCGCCGGCGTCCAGTTCCCCACGGGGCTGGGGTCCACCATTTCCATCAACACCAACACCCAAAACCAGACGGGGGACTTCAACCGCGACCGGGACGAGTGGAGCACCTTCGCCGGTCTGTCCATGACCCAGCCGCTCCGGCGCGGCTTCGGCCCCGCCGCGGCCCTGGCGCCGATCCGCGTGGCCCGGCTGGACCGCACCGTCAGCGGGTTCACCTACCGCCAGAGCGTCATGGACACGGTGACGGAGGTCGTCCAGGCGTATGCCGACGTGCTCTTTGCCCGCGGCGCGGAGGAAGTAGCCCGCCGCTCGCGCGAGCTCGCCGCCCGGCTCCTGGCCGACAACGAGCGGCGCGTGACTCTCGGCGTGCTCGTGCCGCTGGACGTTTCCACCGCCCGCGCCCAGTTTGCCGCGCGCGAGGAGGCCGCCATCGCCGCCCGGCAGGCCGTCCGCGAGGCGGAAAACGCCCTCAAAATCCGCGTGACCGACGACGTGGTCCGCCTGCTCGACGTGCGCCTGAGCGTGCAGCCGTTGACCGAGGACCCGCCCGAGGCCGACCTGCGCCTGTCGGCCGACCTGCGCGCGGCCTTCGCCCGCCGGCCCGACTACCAGCAGGCGCTCCTGGACCTCCAGCGCCGGCAGGTCAAC
>CAXTFX010000037.1:0-16031 GCA_964243185.1 uncultured Chthoniobacterales bacterium | reverse complement strand
CCAGCAGCCCGCACACCCACGCCCCCGCCGGCACCCCGCGCTCCAGCCGGGCGGCGAGCAGGTCCACGGCGACGGCCAGCCGGCCCTCCCCCGTCGGCGGCGTCCAGAGCGGGGCCACCCCGCCCGCCAGCGCGCGGAGGTCCGGCGCCGCGCTCGGCCAGGGCACGGAAACGGCCCGCAGCCCCGTCCCCGCCTCCGCGACCCAGCGTTGCCAGACCGCCTCGCCGCCGTCCTCGTCGAGCAGGACGGAAAGCGTCGGGATGCCCTGCCGCCGACGCTGCGAGTGCCGGTCCAGCGCCCGGCGGGCGAGGCCGTCCTCCGCGGGGGCTGGCCGCGTTGCGTCGTGGTGGATCGCCGTCATCGCTTCCCGCTGGTTCCCTGCTTGCGCCGCGGAGGCTATACGACCCAACGCCGGGCGCAAGCGTCCCGCGGAAGATTTCCGGGGCGGGGCGGCCGCCGCGAGTTTCCGCGGGGTGGAGCGGGTCCCTCCTCGGGCGCGGGGCGCCGGGAGCAGTTCTCGAACGGGTCGGCCGAAGCGGCGGCGCGTGGGACCATCGCACCGTCGTCCGGGACCGACGGATCGCCATATGCCAGCGACGGACGACGATCCGCCAGCCCCGGATCGCGATCCGTTGGTCCAGTTGGACGATCCGCCGGTCCCGGACCGCGATCCGCCAGTCACGGATCGTGATCCGGCGGTCGCGGATGGCGATCCGTCGCTGGCGGATCGTTATCCGTCGGTCATGGTGCGGGGGTGGCTCCCTCGTGCTTGGGGGGCGTCCACGGGCAGCCCGCACCCGCGGGGACGATCCCCGGCGCGCAGGCATCGCGTAGCGTCGTCCTTCTCCCGAAGGGATGCGCCGCCAGCGAGCGCAGAGCATTGCGCGCGGGCATGGGCCGCGCCCGGGGGAGGGACCCGCCCCGTCGGGTCCGCCGTGGAAGGGAATGGCGCCCTCTCCGAGTTCGGCGGACCCGACGGGGCGGGTCCCTCCCGAGCCGTCGGACCGAACCTAGGACAGCCCTTGTCCGTGGCAACGGGTAGGGTGGTGAGCGTTCGTTCTCGGCTTCCAACCCTGACAACCCGCCATCAACTCCCATCCCGCCGCTGCCGCCTCAGGCGAACCGGACGTTGTTCGGCGACGGGTCGAGCATGGAAATTCCATAAGTCTGCAACGCGCTGAGGAGGGATCGCACCTGGGGCCACCGCTCTCCGGACTGTTCCTCCTTGTCCCTCGCCCACTTTTCCCAGGCCTCGTCCACCATGATGATTTCCTCTTCCGGTCAGCGCGGGCATTCGGCGGACGTGACGATGCGTTTGTTGGTCAACGGTTCCACGTTGCCCATCGCGCAGATGGGACCGGATTTCCTCCTGCTCGACGCCGGCAGCGCCCATCCGCCCGGCGAAGCCACCGTCCTCCTGCGTGTGGACGCCAGCGAGCGCCGTTGGGAAGTGTGGTTGCCCGAGGGTGTCGCGGCTGGCGGGGCGCAACGGGCGAGCATTGCTCTTCCTCATGGGTGAGCGTCTTCAACCGTGAGGGGCGCGGCGACGGCGAACAACACCCCGTGACAACAGGCTCACGATTCGTTCTGGTGGGACTTTGCCCAAGCCAGGTCGTGCGCCAAATCTTCCTCCGAGTAGGAACGCACGATCTGTCGTTCGCAGAGCAAACGCTCAAATCCCAAGCGGGTAAGACCAGCTACTTCCGCCGACTTTCCGGCGGAAAGCACCCCGCGGGTGTAGAGCGCGAGGGCGACCTCCTTCAACAACTCCTGGTGCGTCTCCGCGCGCGATAGTCCCATCGCGGTGACGACTTCCTCGGGGATCTCAAGGGCCAGAGCCACGGTCAGAGACTACCTGCCGGCCAGACAATCTCAACTTTCTTCAATGGAGCCGGGTTCCTGAGAACCCGGAAAATGCGGGGCGCGGGTTCGACACCCGAGACTTCATCTGCCTTCCTTCAATAGAGCCGCCCTCACGCGGAAAGCCTTCGTTGAGATTACCCGACCGACAGGTCATGCCTCGCCGACCTGTTGCAGGAATGACGTTATCAAAGCGTCGCCGAATCGGATGCCAGCCGCACGCATGTCCCGGATGAATGGAGCCGCCGCATCAATCCGGCCCGAGGACTTACTGAGGGCAAGCAGGCCAAGGGTGCCAAAAAATTCGACGTTCTCACGCATCGCTGCCCGCCTGGCTTTCAACTCATCCAGGAGGACCACCAAGCCCAACTCCTTTACCAACGCCAGAGCCTCCACCTCGCCCGGGTCGAGTTGCCGACGCAACCGGTCCAGCAAGGCTCCCGACGTTGGTGTTCGCACCGTCAGCCACGATTCACCGGCCAGCGCGTCCTGGATGTCCTTCGCCGCCGTCCAACCCGGGCCGTTGAGAACACAATTTCCCGGTGGACCGCGGGTGGAACCACCACGTTTTCGGTCACTCCACGCAGCAGGTTCAGGCAGTGGATCGCGGAAAGCGCAATCAGTGGAGAGGTATCCGCGACGAGGGCGACCATGCCGACCAATAGAACGGTAGCCGAATGAAAAGTAGCCCTTGGACCCACTTCTTTATCTGTAAGAATAACCCCAACCTCCCGTCGCTTTGATCTTTCCTCCCACTAACTCCATGACGGCTATTCCTTTCACTCCGTTCGAGCAGTTCTTCCGCACGGCAACTGCCGGCCAATCTCCGTTCGCCTATCAACGCCGGTTGGCGGTAGGCGAAGGGAGCGGCGAGGCCTGCGTCTCCCGTCTCATTGACGTGCCCACCGGCTGCGGCAAGACGGCCGGCGTGGTGTTGGCGTGGCTGTGGAACCGGGTCGTGCTGGAGCGTGAAGATTGGCCCCGGCGACTGGTTTACTGCTTGCCGATGCGGACGTTGGTAGAGCAGACGCACGGTGCCGTGAAAGGCTGGTTGGAACGAACCCCGGCTGCCAAGGATGTCGGCTTGCACCTGCTCATGGGCGGCGAGGAGGCGGGCGAATGGGACACGCACCCCGAACGCGACGCCATCCTCATCGGCACGCAGGATATGCTCCTCTCCCGCGCCTTGAACCGTGGCTACGGCATGAGCCGCTACCGCTGGCCGATGGCGTTCGGGCTGCTCAACAACGACTGCCTGTGGGTCTTCGACGAGACGCAGTTGATGGGCGTCGGCGTGGAAACGGGCGCTCAGATGGAAGGCTTCCGCACCCGGCTTGGGACGGCGCAAACCCCGTGCGCCTCCTGGTGGATGAGCGCCACGCTTGATGACCGCCAGTTGACGACCGTGGATCACCCAAAGCCGTCCGAAGGCTGGCCCACGGTTCGGCTGGAAGGGACCGACCTGGAGCCCGGCTCGGAGGCCAGCAGGCGGCGCGAGGCGGGCAAGCGGCTGCTCCCGGCGAACGTCCGACTCGGCGGGGAAGAGAAGGCAGACACTTACCCGAAGCAACTGGCTGGCTTCATCCTGGAAAAGCACCGGGCCGCGGTCAGACAGGAAAAGCCGGGGGCCGGCATCCTGACCCTCGTGGTTCTCAACCGGGTCCCCCGCGCCCGCGCCGTTTACCAGCAACTCCTCCAGCAATCTCGCAAGGAGGGCCAACCGGAAAACAACCTCGCGCTCATCCATTCCCGGTTCCGCCCCGGCGACCGCCGGCGTCACGAAAAGGTTCTCTTCGCGGACGGGACCGACCGCATCGTCATCGCCACCCAGGCCATCGAGGCCGGCGTGGACGTGTCGGCCCGCGTGCTCATCACCGAACTGGCCCCGTGGCCCTCCCTGGTGCAGCGGTTCGGCCGGTGCAACCGGCGGGGCGAGTGGAACGAGACCGGCGGCGCGGAGATTTTTTGGATTGACCTCCAGCCGAAGGATGGAAAGGACGCACTCGTTTTGCCCCACGCCTTCCTGGAACTGAAAACGGCCCGTGCGTTGCTCCGCGCTGACTTGCCGAACGCCAGCCCTCGCGCGCTGGCCGAGGTCGCCTACTCGGTCTCGCCCGTCGTCCGCTCCGTCATCCGCCGCAAAGACCTCTTAGACCTCTTCGACACCACGCCCGACCTCCTCGGGCACGACCTGGACATCGGGCGCTACGTCCGGGACGGCGACGACACCGACGTGCAAGTCTTCTGGCGCAATGTGCCCGCCGACCCGGCCGTTCCCGACGCCGATGAATCCGACGAGACTCGCCCCGAACTCTGCCGCGCCTCCCTCGCAGAGATGCGCCGCTTCCTCAAAAAGAAGCCCCGCGCCTTCGTCTGGAATGCCCTGGACGAAACGTGGGCAAAAGCCGGTGACACGCCCCGGCCCGGCCAAACCTACCTCGTCGCCCACGATGCCGGCGGCTACGACGACCGCCTCGGTTGGACGGGCGAGCCGGTGCCCAAGGGCGGCAGCCTCAGCCTGAATGCTGTGCCGTCGCGAACAGACTCGTCGAAGCCAAAAGGTTACGGCGGCAACGAGGAAACCTTCCTTTACCGCTGGCTTTCCCTGGCCGGCCACACCCGCGACGTGGTCCGGGAACTCGAACCCTTAATCAAGGCCCTCCCGCTAACCGAAACCGAAGCCGCCGCCCTGCGCGACGCCGCTCGTTGGCACGACCTCGGCAAAGCTCACGCCGCCTTCCAGGCGATGCTCCGCCGGTCCGTCACCGAGCCGCCCGGTCCGGGCGAAGCCTGCCCCGACCCCAGCGCTCTCTGGGCAAAATCCGCCGGGCGCAAACGCCGCCCGCAGACCTCCCGGAAGGGCTTTCGCCACGAACTCGCCTCCGCCCTCGCGTGGCTGCAACGCGCCCCGGCCGACCTCCCGGCCGAACGCCGCGACCTCACCGCCTTCGTCATCGCCGCGCATCATGGCAAGGTGCGTCTCTCCATCCGCTCGCTGCCCGACGAGGCCCCGCGTCCCGACGACCCCAACCAGCTCCACGCCCGCGGCGTCTGGGACGGCGACCCGCTTCCCGGTGATCCGTTCCCGTCCCCCGTCGTCCTGGAGGGCGTTTCGTTGGACCGGCTGCCGCTCGACCTCGGTTACATGAAGATGGGTAACGATCAGAGGGCAAACGGCCGCGGTCCATCTTGGCTGGCCCGGATGGTCGCCCTGCGCGACTCGCCCGAGTTCGGCCCCTTCCGCCTCGCCTACCTGGAAACCCTCCTGCGTGCCGCCGACTGGCGCGGGTCCGCCACCGGCGACGGCCGCTAACCCTGTCGGATCAACCGGTCATATTCGCCATGCGTCCCGATCCAGAACCACTCGATCTCGTCATCGCTCCACAACGCCAGCGCGCGGTAGCCGTCGCCAACCCGGGCGGACCAGAAACCACCCACCTTTTTGAAGCGCAAGGAATGGTGCCGAGGGTCCTGCAACCAGAGCTTGAAACTTTTGCGCGCCAGCGAGCGAACCTCCCGGGGCAATGCCCGCAAGTGCTTACGAAAGCTCGGCGTCGTCGAGGACTTCATGGAGCGGGATTTTCGGCTTCGCTCCGTGTTCGGCCGTCAGCCGGGCGTGGAGCGCTTCGAGCCTGCCGTTGCGCGCGTCCGCTTCGATCTGCCGGTCCCAGGCCGACTCCCGTTGCTCCTCGATCCAATTTGCCACTTCGTGAAACTCCTCGGGCGGCAGCTTGGCGATGGCCGCTTCGATCTCCTGCACGGTGCTCATGCCTACAGCTTACCCCCCGATCGCGGCCGGTGAAGCCGGAATTACGTCGCCCCGGCAACCCAATTCTATGAACGTCATCCCCCTCGCTGGCTGCTCGCCTGTGCCGCTGGCGCACTACTTGAAAGCCCTCGGCATCCTGCGCCTCATCAGCGAGCAGCGTGACCCCGCTGCCGCCTGCCGATGGGAGCGCGATGACCTTTACCTTCGCTCCTCCCTCAACCGGGCAGACCTCGCCGACTTCTTCCTCAACCACTACCAGCCAACCCCCGTCATCGCCCCTTGGAACGGCGGCAGCGGGTTCTTTCCGAAGGACAACCGCGAGGCCATCGGCGCCATTGAGGCCGGTCAGGCCCCGCGACTGGACGCCTACCGTGTCACCATCGGGCAGGCGCGGGAGGTTCTCCGCGCGGCGGGGCTGAAGGAGAAGCCGGAGAAGGACGCCAAGGAGAATTTACTCCGCCGCTGCCGCAACGTGCTCGACGACCGCGCGCTGGCGTGGTGCGACGCCGCCTTCGTGCTCGGGCAGGATGGCGCGAAATATCCGCCGCTGCTCGGCACGGGCGGCAACGACGGACGGCTGGAGTTCACCAACAATTTCATGCAGCGCGTCGGCGAGGTGTTCGACCCCGCGACCGGCGTGCCGACGGCCAACGCCCGCGACTGGCTGCAACAGGCACTCTTCGCGGAGAACGCCCGCGCCGCCGTTAACAAGGCGCCCATCGGTCAGTTCTTCCCCGGCGCGGCGGGCGGGGCGAACGGCACCTCGGGCTTCGGTGGCCCGTCCTTGGTCAACCCGTGGGACTACCTCCTGATGATCGAGGGCGCCCTGCTTTTCGCCGCCGCCTCGTCCAAGAAACTTGAAACCGCCGCGCCCGGCAACCTGATCTACCCGTTTTGCGTGCGTCAGGCCGGCGTCGGCTACGGCAGCGCGGCGTTGTCGGACGAGGCGGATTCCCGCTCGGAGATGTGGATGCCGCTGTGGGATCGCTTCACCACGCTGCCGGAGCTAATGGCCATCTTCAGCGAGGGCCGCGCCCAGGTCGGCGGGCGCACGGCGCGCAACGGTGTGGACTTCGCCCGCGCCGTCGTAACCCTCGGCGTGGACCGCGGATTGGGGGCCTTCCAGCGTTACGGATTTCAGATCCGCAACGGGCTTTCCTACTTCGCCACGCCGCTCGAGCGCGTCCCTGTCCGGCGCAATGCCCGCGCCGACCTCCTGGCGGACGTGGATTCCTGGTTGGACCGTTTCCGCTCCCGGGCCGTTTCCACCAACCCGCCCGCCCCCGCCTCCGCCACCCGCGCGCTCCAGAACCTCGAAGCCCGCATCCTCGACCTCTGCCGGGAAGGCCGGCCCGCGAACATTCAGGGCGTCCTCATCGCCCTCGGCGGTTGCGAGGCCGCGATGGCCCATAGCCTCAAGTGGACGAAGGAGACCGCGTTTCTCCGCCCGCTCCCGCTCCTGCGGCCGGAGTGGCTGCGCGAGGCCGGACGAGGAGACGGCAGCACCACGGAATTTCGCCTCGCCGCTTCGCTCGCCTCCCTCAGCGGGGTTTACGGCCGGGAATGGCTGCCGCTCCGCTGTCACCTCGAACCCGTGGAACCCGGCGGCAGCGCGGAGAAGCCCTTCTTCAAATGGACCGACAACCCCGGCAACGACCTCGTCTGGCACGACGGCGACCTCGCCGACGCCCTCAACGCCATCCTCGCCCGGCGGCTCGTCCGTGCGGAACAAACCGACGCGGACCGCAACCTGCCCGACGCCAGCCGCGTCCCCGTCTCCCTTGCCGACGTGGCCGCGTTCATCGAGGGCGACACGGATGACGCCCTGCTGGCCGACCTGCTCCGGGGCCTGAGCCTGCTCGACTGGTCGAAGGTCGGACGCGAGGACTGGCCCGCCCGCTCCGACGGGCGCGAGACGGTCCCGAGTTCCCTCTACGCCCTGCTCAAGCTCTGCTTGCAGCGTCCGCCCAAGGACGAAAACGCCATCCCGCTCGTCCCCGCCATCCACCGCCGCGCAGCGCGGGGGGACGGGTTGGAAGCCTCCCGGCTCGCCGCCCGTCGGCTGCGCGCCTCCGGGTTCCCGCCCGCCGTGGACGCCATTCCCGTCCGCGGCCCCGTGGTCCAACGCACCGCCGCCGCGCTGCTCTTTCCCCTCTCTCCCTGGCAGGTCGGTCAACTCCGCCTCGCCGTCCTCCGCCACGAACCTGAACCCGATCCCGAAACCTCCGCAATCGCCATCCCCGCCCTCGCCTGAACCCGACCCCATGCAAACCACGCTCCCGCTCGACGCCCTCACCGACCAACCCCGCCTGCTCATTGAGGCGAAACTCCGCCCCCTCGCCGGCACCCGCTTTCAGCCCACGGGCTTCCCGGACCTCGGCGCCGCCACCTACCGGCTGCCGGACGGCACTGAGATGCTCCTCGTGGAATCCGCGCAGAGCATGGCCAACCGGCTGGAAACCGTCTGCTGGGACCTCGTCGCCAACGATTGGACCGCCCCCTTGCGCGGTCTCCCCGTCGTTGCGGTGCAGGACAAGAAAGGCGACTCGCTGACCAACTCCGTCCTGGAGGCCCACCGTCTCAACAGCCCCTACATCCTCGAAGGCAAGGACCGGTCGTTCCTCGAACGCCTGAAAGTCGAACTGGCCACGGGCGAAAAGGCGCCGGTGGACCTCAAAAAGCTCACGCGCGCCCTGCTGAAATACGACGCGAACTCCCTGCTCCACGGCGTGTTCCTGGCCAAGAGCGACATCGCCGGCGGCCGGATGCGCCTGCCCCGCGCCCTGACGGCCTTCATCGAAGCCGCCGGCATCACGCGCGCCACCAGCGGCGGGGTGAAGAACGACACCGTCAACCCGGCTGGCGACGCGAAGAAGGGTTTCGGCAACGTCCCCTTCCACCGTGAGGAATTTTGCGGCCCCATCACCGCGTATTTCAACCTCGACCTCGCCCTGATCCGCGGCTTCGGCCTCGGCGCAGACGCCGAGCGCCTGCTGGTGGCCCTCGCGCTTTACAAAATCCGCCGCTTCCTGCTGACCGGCCTCCGCCTGCGGACCGCGTGCGACCTGGAGTTGGACGACGGAAACGGCAGCGGCCTCACCGTCAAGCGCCCCACGGGCGGAGGGTTCACCCCGCCCACGCTCGCCGAACTGGAGTCGGCGTTGCCCACGCTCATCCAGGCCGCGGCGCCGGGCTTTGCCCAACCCGCCCGCACCGTCGTCACCTTCGAGGAATAAACGGCGTCTATGACCGTCGTCACGCTTCAGTTCCCCGCCGGGCGCTTCCACGCCACGCCCTGGGGCCGGCACGTCAACGAGGGCGCCGTCGAGTGGCCGCCCTCCCCGTGGCGGCTCCTGCGCGCGCTCGTGGCCACCTGGCATTTGAAACCTCCGGCCGACCTGCCCGAGCCGCTCCTGCGCCGGTTGCTCGACCGGCTCGCGGACGCGGCCCCGGCGTATTCGCTGCCCGGCGCGAGCCTCGGCCACACGCGCCATTACCTGCCCTTCAACGAGGGCAAAAACGAGAAGACCACGAAGGTTTTCGACACTTTCATCCACGTCCCCAAGGAGGCTGCGGTATTCATCCACTGGCCCGTGGACCTGGCGCCGGACGCACGTGCGGCCCTGGACGCCCTCCTGCCCCGGCTCGGCTATTTCGGCCGAGCGGAGAGCCTCGTCGAAGCGACCCTGCTCGCTCCCGACGCCGCCGCGCCCGAACCCGACGCCGCCCCGCTCCCCGAGAACACCCCGCTGCCGGCCGGCGGGGAAATCGTCCGCCTGCTCGCCCCGCTCTCGCCGGGGGATTACGGCCGTTGGCGCGAAGGCTACCTCGCCGCGGCGAGCCAGTTCGCCCTCGTCACCGGCGACGAGGGCAAGAAAAAAGTGAAGAGCCGCGCCGGCAAGCCGAAACCCTCGGACCTGCCCCCCGACCTCTTCACCGCCCTCCACGCGGACACCGGCGACCTGCAAGCCGCCGGCTGGCCCCTGCCCCCCGGCGCGCGGATGCTGACCTACGCCCGGCCGGAACGCGGCTTCGACATCGCGCCCGTGCCCCGCCGGCTGTCCGTCTCGGCGAAAACCCCGCCCACCGTCGCCCGCTACACCATCGCCACGGCCGTTTCGCCGTCCATCACCGCGGCCGTTTCTGTTGGCGACCGCGTTCACCGGGCCCTCGTCAGCCGCTCGCCCCAGCCCGTCTTCACTGGCTGCGACGCGGCTGGGGTGCCCCTCCGCCACCAGCACCGGCACGCCTCCATCCTGTCGGAATGCGACCTGCCCGACGACCGTATCCGCTTTCTCACCATTCACGCCCCCGACGGGTTGGACGCTCCGGCCCGGCACGCGCTGTCCGCCTTGCGCTCCGTCTGGGGGCACGGCGGGCATGATCTCCAACTCGTGTTGCTCGGATTCGGCGAACCGGCAGATTTTGCTGGCCCGGACGCCGAAGCCGGCGAGTCCCGCATCCTCGGGGAAGCAACTGAATGGGTTTCCCTGACGCCCTTCGTCCCAACCAGGCACGGCAAGACGCGGCACAACGGCGAACCGAAGCGCGACGCGCATGGCGACCAGATCGGCGGCCCGAGACATGACTTACGTCGCCTGCTGCGCCTGCTCCACCCGGGCAATGAACTTGACATTCTCCGGGAGGAAGCCCGCTCCGGCACGCGCCGTCCCCTGCGCTGGCTACAGTTCCAGCGTCGCCGGGCCAACGGCGAGGGCGCACGGGCGGGTGATTTCGGATTTGGCTTTCGCGTGCGTTTCGCCCGGCCCGTCCGCGGCCCCTTGGCGGTAGGCTACGGCGCGCATTTCGGTTTGGGCTTATTCGTTCCCGCGATCGAGTCCTGAAATTCGCCTCCTCTGAAGCCACCGTCCGCGACTTGGACACGGGCGGGGTGCGTTACCTCGTCGTCGGCGGGCTGGCCGTGATCGCGCACGGCTACGGGCGGACGACCTATGACGTGGACCTGGTGATCGGGTTGGAGCCGGGGAACATCCGGGCGGTTGTTCGCGGCGTTGGCGTCCATTGACTACCATCCGAGTGCGCCCGTTACCGCTGAACAGTTCGCTAATCCGATCCATCGGGAAACGTGGCAGCGGGAGAAGGGGATGCTGGCGCTCAAGTTCTGGAGCGACCGGCACCAGGGAACGCGGCTGGGCGTGCTCGTCTCGGGGCCGTTCCCGTTCGAGGAGAAGTTGGCTCGCAGCACGCGAGAGGAGGTCGCGCCGGGGCTGTTGGCGCCGGTGGTCACGTTGGATACCCCGTTGGAGATGAAACGCGGGGCGGCCCGGCCGCAGGACCGGGCGGACATTGACGAACTGAACCTGGCTCTTGGACGACCTTCCTCCTACGACCGCCCGGCCTGAACCGGCGCCCACGGGGGATGATGACGGCATTGACTGGAGCCTTTGCACCTGGAAGGGCAGCCGGCGGGAGCAACACCGGAGTTATCTGGCGCTACCGTTCCGTCGGAAGCTCGAACAGTTGGAGGAGTTGTGCGACCACGCCCGCGCCACGTTGGAGGGCCGCCGCCGCCGCCGGGGGTTGCCCTACGTTGATCCGCAGACCGGCCGGGCTGTCCGCTCCGTCCGGCCGGAGGGGACGGCGGGAGAAACACGGGAGGGGGCAAATTAGGCTTGGCGCCCGGGGGCGTTCCCGTCAAGACTCCGCGCCAATGACCGAGGGATACGGGGAGACATGCGGCGGGAGTAACGGCAACGGCAACGGCAACGGCGCCGGGGACGGGACGGCCGCGGCGGACGGGGCGGGGGCCATCGTGGCGGCGGCGACGACGGCGGACGTGCCGGCGTTGACGGCGCGGATGCTCAACGAGTTCGTGTATTGCCCGCGGCTGTTTTACTACGAGTTCGTCGAGGGGGTGTTCGTGGAAAGCGCGGACACCTTGCGGGGCGCGCACGTTCACCGTCGGGTGGACGCGGGGACGGGGAAGATGCCATCCGCCGAGGGCGGAAAATCTCAAATTCCAAGCACCAGCCGAGCGGAGCGAGACAGCCGCTCTGACCTTCTTCCAACCAATAGCGGCAAATCCCAAAACCCGGAGGCGGAGGGAGGGCCGGAGCAGGAGGCGGAACTGGCGGCGGCGCGGGCGCGGGGGGAGGTGATCCATTCGCGGTCCGTGTGGCTGGAGAGCGCGCGGCTGGGGGTCCACGCCAAGCTCGACCTCGTGGAAAGCCGCGAGGCCGGGCTGCCGGGTGGGGCGCGGGTGGCGGTGCCGGTGGACTACAAGAAGGGGGCGCCGCGGGACGGGGAGGACGGGGCGACGCTCTGGGACGCGGACCGGGTGCAGCTCGGCCTCCAGATGCTGGTGCTGCGCGAGAACGGTTACGATTGCCCGGAAGGCGTCATCTACTACCAGGAAACCCGCCAGCGCGTGCGGCTGCCGTGGACGGGGGAGCTGGCGGCCTGGGTGGAGCGCCGGGTCGGGGAGGCGCGGGCGTGCGCGGCGGGGAGCGTGATCCCGCCGCCGCTGGTGCAATCGCCGAAGTGCCCGCGCTGCTCGCTGGCGCCCGTTTGCCTGCCGGACGAAACGCGGCTCTTGCAAAGTGCGAAGACGGAAGGCGGAAGCGGGAAGTCGGAGGACGGGGAGGGAGCTCCCCCCGAAGGTTTCGGACTTCCGCCTTCCGCGTTTCCCCTTCCCACTTCGGACTTCCCACTTCCGACTTCCCACTTCCCAATTCTCACTTCGCCCCCCCGCCGGCTGATGGCGGCCCGGGATGACCGCAAGCCCGTTTACCTGAACAAGCCGGGCCTGCGCGTGGGGGTGAAGAGCGAGCGGTTGATCGTGAAGGAGGGCGACCAGGAAATTGACGCGGTGCGCCTGGGCGGGGTGAACCACCTGGCGCTGTTCGGCAACATCCAGCTCTCGACGCAGGCGGTGCAGGTCCTCTGCGAGATGGAGGTGCCGATCACGTATTTCTCGATGGGCGGCTGGTTCTACGGGCTGACGCACGGGCACGGGCTGAAGAACGTGTTCACCCGCGTGGAGCAGTTCCGGCGGGCGGCGGACCCGCTGGGTTCGCTGGCGCTGGCGAAGGCCTTCGTGCAGGGCAAGATCAAGAACTGCCGCACGCTGCTGATGCGTAACCACGTCGAGGTGCCGGACGCGCCGGTGCGCCGGCTCAAGCAGGCCGCGGTGGACGTGGGGCGGGCGGGTTCGCGCGCGGAGTTGCTCGGGATGGAGGGAGCGGCGGCGGCGGTGTATTTCGAGCACTTCGAGGGGATGATAAAGACGGAACGAGGCGCGGGCGCGGTGCCGGAGGGAACCGCGGCGTCGAGCGGGAGCGGGGGCGGGGAGGGGGCGTTGCGGTTTGATTTCAACGGCCGCAACCGGCGTCCCCCACGGGACCCGGTGAACGCGCTGCTCTCGTTGGCCTACAGCCTGTTGGCGAAGGACTGCACGCTGGCGGCGTTGGCGGTGGGCTTTGACCCTTACATTGGCTTCTACCACCAGCCGCGGCACGGCCGGCCGGCCCTGGCGCTGGATTTGATGGAGGAGTTCCGTCCGATCGTGGCGGATTCGGCCGTGCTCACGGCCCTGAACACGCGGGTGCTGGACGTGGGCGATTTCCTGCGCGCGGGCGACGCCGTGAACCTGACGCGGGCGGCGCGGGGCCGGTTCTTCGAGGTTTACGAGCGGCGGATGAACGCCACCGTGCGTCACCCGGTGTTCGATTACCAGGTGAGTTACCGCCGCGCCCTGGAGCTACAGGCCCGCCTGCTGGCGCGGACGTTAACGGGGGAAATCGGCGCGTATCTGCCGTTCCTGACGCGTTGAGGTGGGGGGAGGCGACATCACCGCCGCAGGCAGCAAACCGACCGAAAAGCCGACGACGGCGAAATAACCCATGCGGACGACCTTCATCGTGTGTTACGACATCTGCGACCCCAAGCGGCTGCGCCGGGTGGCGGAAGCGTGCGAGGATTTCGGGGTGAGGCTTCAGTTCTCGGTGTTCGAGTGCGATCTGAACGCGGCGGAGCGCGCCAAGCTCGAAGGCAGGCTCACCGGGTTGCTCCACCAAGACGAGGATCAGGTGTTGTTCATTGATCTCGGTCCGGCGGAGGGTCGCGGGGAGCGGGTGATCACGGCCTTGGGCCGGCAATATACGAAGGTGGATGCTCCGTGTTATGTATTTTGATCCCTGTCCCCCGGTGACTCTCCCCCTCGGCCCATCGAGGCGATCCCTGCCACCGGGCAGGGAGTTCTTTGACATTTTCCAGACCGCGAGCGATTGGTTGGTGAGCTTCGGTGCGGCGGCGCTCGCAACGGCTGCGATTGAACGAGTTGCTCGGATTTGGGCATCGTCGCCGGCGCGGCTTGTGGTGACGGTTGAGGTGTCGCTCTGGCTCGCTCGCAAACAGTGCTCATGCAGCTTCGACAGGAGTGAGTTAGATTAGCGCTGTTTCCGGGTTCTCAGGAACCCGGCTCCATTGAAGTAAGCTAACGCCGCCCATTACCGGCTCTCCGCCGACTGTTTCCGGGTTCTCAGGAACCCGGCTCCATTGAAGTCCCGAACCCGTCGCTCGACCGAACGCTCTCAGGGATCGGTTTCCGGGTTCTCAGGAACCCGGCTCCATTGAAGTAGCGCGCCGGGATAGAGGCCGGTGGCGCGCAAGGCGTGTTTCCGGGTTCTCAGGAACCCGGCTCCATTGAAGTCAACACGCGCCACTGGTCCAGCCGGCGGGTGACAAAGTTTCCGGGTTCTCAGGAACCCGGCTCCATTGAAGTATTCGAGAGGACAGAACGGCAGCTTCCCAAGCTGCGTTTCCGGGTTCTCAGGAACCCGGCTCCATTGAAGTCCAACTTCACGACGCGCACATCACGAGATTCCGCCAGTTTCCGGGTTCTCAGGAACCCGGCTCCATTGAAGTAGCGCATTGGCGGCGGTCCGTCCAGAATCGTAAGACGTTTCCGGGTTCTCAGGAACCCGGCTCCATTGAAGTCGTGGCCTGCTTGGCTTCGGCCATCACCGGGGATACAGTTTCCGGGTTCTACGGAACCCGGGTCCATTGAAGTCTCCCGCTCCGATGCCTACGAAACCGTGCGCGCCAAGGTTTCCGGGTTCTCAGGAACCCGGCTCCATTGAAGTAACATTGAGATTAATCCCGGCGGCTACGTCCAAGGGTTGTTTCCGGGTTCTCAGGAACCCGGCTCCATTGAAGTCGCCACGCCGCCTTCCGTGCTGCGTCACGCCACCGTGTTTCCGGGTTCTCAGGAACCCGGCTCCATTGAAGTTTCACTCGCGCCCGCATTTCACGCACGACCTTCCGCGTTTCCGGGTTCTCAGGAACCCGGCTCCATTGAAGTACCTCAAATATTTAATTGCCGCCGCCAAGGCCAAAGTAGTTTCCGGGTTCTCAGGAACCCGGCTCCATTGAAGTTTGTAGAGCGCGGGGACGGCGAGGTCCGCGAGCGGCTGGTTTCCGGGTTCTCAGGAACCCGGCTCCATTGAAGTGACGCGGAGGAATTCCGAACCGCCCTGACCGCCGGGCGTTTCCGGGTTCTCAGGAACCCGGCTCCATTGAAGTCTTAACCACCCGGACCCGGACAACGCCCTGCCAATCGTTTCCGGGTTCTCAGGAACCCGGCTCCATTGAAGTCCCTGAACTTTGCCTCTTACGGGGACGCGAACGGCGTGTTTCCGGGTTCTCAGGAACCCGGCTCCATTGAAGTCGCGCAATGGAGAGCGATGGCCAGGTCGGCGTCCGGGGTTTCCGGGTTCTCAGGAACCCGGCTCCATTGAAGTGAGAAGTTCACCCGGGCAATGCGCCGGCAGTGTCCGGGTTTCCGGGTTCTCAGGAACCCGGCTCCATTGAAGTGACCGGGAGGTGCGCCGCCTCGGTCCCGACGGGGCGCCGTTTCCGGGTTCTCAGGAACCCGGCTCCATTGAAGTTTGGGAACCGGACGACCTAGCGTTGCCAACCTATGTTTCCGGGTTCTCAGGAACCCGGCTCCATTGAAGTATGTGCAAAAGGATGGGTTGGGAAGGCGGCAGCGAAGTTTCCGGGTTCTCAGGAACCCGGCTCCATTGAAGTCATCCGTTAGATTCCTGATGCGCCTTCGCCTTCACGCGTTTCCGGGTTCTCAGGAACCCGGCTCCATTGAAGTTCGATGTCCAGGGCGCGGGCGATGGCCACCATCTGGTTTCCGGGTTCTCAGGAACCCGGCTCCATTGAAGTCTCTCGTTCTACGATCCTGCCGTCATTGAAACGGTGGTTTCCGGGTTCTCAGGAACCCGGCTCCATTGAAGTACGTGGGACCCGCGGGCGGGCTACCCACTCACGCCGGTTTCCGGGTTCTCAGGAACCCGGCTCCATTGAAGTGCGAGCGGACGCCCCGGCAAAGGCTCAAGAGTTAAGCGTTTCCGGGTTCTCAGGAACCCGGGTC
>CAXTFX010000036.1:0-16389 GCA_964243185.1 uncultured Chthoniobacterales bacterium | reverse complement strand
ACCTCCGCGATACCGATGAAGCCGAGGATGGCGCGCACGTAGGGCGTCAGGAAATCCATCGCCGCCATCGGCCCGCCGCCCGGCGTGTAGTCGGCCGCGCTGGGGACGACGACCAGGGCACGCTTGCCCGTGGACAGCCCGGTGAAGGCGAACGTCGCCGGGTCGAAGGCAAACGTGCGGTCCACGCGCACCACGTTGTCCAGCCACGCCTTGAAGGGGGAAGGCACCGAGAAGTTATACATCGGCAGGGCAAACAGGAGGCGGTCGGCCGCCAGGAGTTCGGCGATCAGGGTTTCGGACTCGGCCAAGGAGGCGGTCATCTCCGGGGTCCTCGCTTCGGCGGGCGTGTAGTTGGCCAAAGTAAAGAGCGCGGTCGGATGCGCCGGCGGGTGCAGGCCCACGTCACGGACGACGTGGCGCGCGCCGGGGTGATCAGCCAGCCAGCGTTGGGCGAACTCGCCGCATAGCTGACGGGAGACGGAGCCGGCGTCGGCGTCGCGCACGCCCGCGTGGAGTTCGAGCAGGGTTGGGTGGGGGTGGTCGGGCATAAAAGCAAAGAAGCGGGCGGCGTCACTCGTGGGCCAGGGTCTCGCGCACCGACAAGCGCAAGGCACGACGGGCGGGGAAGAAGCAGGCGGCGGCCGTCACGAGCGTCGTCAGGACTACCCACCCGGCGATGGCTCCGGGGGAGATCACCAGCGGCACCGGCGCGTGCAGGCCCACGCGGCCCACGACCCAACCCACGGCCAGGGACAACGGGACGGAGAGCTTGACGGCACCGATGACGGAGAGCACGGCCAGCGTCGCGCCCTCCAGGGCGAGGATGCCCAGCACGTCGCGCCGCGAGGCCCCGAGGGCACGCAGCACGCCGATCTCGCGCCCGCGCTCCAGCACGTTGAGGCTCATGCTCGTGGCCAGCCCCAGCCCGCCCACGGCGACGGAGGCCAGGGCTGCCCCGCCCAGGAGCAGCAGGATGATGACGAAATGATCGCTCAACGCGCGGCGCAGGTTCTCGCGCGTCATCAGGAACACGGGAAACGAGCCGGCACTCACGAGCGACTCCTCCAGAGCGGCGGCAACCCGTGCCTGCTCACCGGGTGCCGTGCGGAGGCGCAGGCCGCCGGCTAGGTCCTCGCCCACGCCGGTGATGGCCTCGAAGGTGGGCGGGTTCGCGTAGAGCGCCGGCACGCCGACCTCGCTGGCGACGCCGACGATCCGCACGGGGCCGTGATGCGGCCCCGCCCGCAACGTGACCGCCACCCCGAGCGCCAGCCGGGGTTCCCGCGCGAGGAGTTGCGCGTTGACGACGACGGCGTCCCGCTCGTGGGGTTCCGGCCAGCGCCCGGCGGTCAACGGCAGGCGCAACAGCCGGGTGCCTGCGGCCGGCGGGGCCAGGAGGCTGAAACGATCCGTGCCCACCGCATACCCGACTCCGGTTGAAAGCCCGTCGGCCGGTTTCCCCGACGGCGAGGGCAACTCCACGGAAACCAACGCCACCCCCCAAGCCTCCGCCGCCACCACGCCCGGAAGCGCGAGGGCACGTTCGACCAGCGCCCCCGCCGGGGCGGGCTTGAGCAGCCGCACGTTCACGTCGTCCCCCCGCGCGCCAAGCGCCGTGTCCAGGGCGAGGACCAGGCCGCGATGGACGTTGACGGCCGTCAACAGCAGCGCCCCGCCCAACGCCAGGGCACCCAGCGTCAGCCACAACCGCACCGGGCGGCGGAACGTGTTGCCGAAAGCCAGCAACACGCGGCGATCCACGAAGGGGAGCATCCCCAGCAGACGACTACCTCGTCCCCGGGCGGGCACCGGCGCGACCCCGGCGTGTTGCAGGGCCTCGCGCGCCGTCAGGCCGCTGACGGTCCGCAGCACCGGAACGGCCGCGGCCAGCAGCGGCACCCCCAGGCCGAGGGCGGCTACCCCGGCCAACGTCCCGGCCGGGATGGCCCAACCCGTCACCTCCAGGTTGAGCATCGGCGCGACCGCCCGCGCGAAGCAGCGGCCCAGGGCAACGCCCAGCGGCAGCCCCAGCGCCACCCCCGCCCCGGCGAGCACCAGGGCGAGCGCGAGGTAAATGCCGGCCACCTGCCCGGAAGTTGCCCCGACAGCCTTGAGGACGCCGATCTGGCGCGTGTGCCGGGCGAGCATCGCCGCCAGGACGTTGGCGGCCAGCACGCCGCTCAAGCCCAGCGCCAGCAACCCGAAGACCCCGAGCAGCGTCACCATCGTCCGCATATGATCGGCGTGCGGGTGCGTTCCCAAAGGCACCTCCACCCGTCGCACCGCCTCACCCTGGTCGGTCAACCAGCCCGCCACGTCGGCGGCCATCCGCGCGGCCCGTTCCCGGCCGTTCCCGTTTGGGGAACCGGTGGCGGTGAGGTGCAGTTCGTCGAGGAACCCGCCCTCGCCCAACGCTTCCAGCGTCCCGGTCGAGACGTAGGTGTAGCCGACCTGATCCTGCCAGCCGGGAGCCTGGCCCGGATCGTGGACGACCCCGCCCACGCGCACAACGCTGACCTTCCCGCCGGGGCAGCGCACGCGCAGGGTGCCGCCTTCCCTGACCTTCAGAACCTCCAGCGCGGATTGTTCTACCAACATCTCCCCGAGCCGCGGCGGCCAGTCGCCCGCGTGGGGATGAAAGGTGGAAACCCGCAGATCGTGGAAGTTCGCCACGCCGAAAAGCCGCAATGGCAGCCACTCGCCGGGGGCAACCTCCACGCGCGCGCGCACCAGCCGACGCGCCTCGGCCTCCGCCACGCCGGGGCGGGTCCGCACCTGGGTCACCAGCCCGGCCTCCACCCGGTCGAGGAACACGACGGCCGCGGCCGGGTGCGTCCCCGCGAAGCTCGCCGCCACCTCCCGGAACAGGATCGCCCGCGCACCGAAGGCCGTCGTCACCGCGGCCGTGCCCACGAGGATGGCCAGGATCACGAGCAGGGTCTGGCCGGGGCTTTCCCGCAGATCACCCCACACCTTGCGTCCACGGGCGTTCATCGTCCGGTCCCTCCTCCCGCGGTGAGACGCCGATCCTCCACCACCGCGCCGTCGGCCACGCGCACCAGGCGGTGCGCCCGGCGGCGGGCCATATCCTCGTCGTGGGTGACAAGCAGCAGCGTGGTGCCTCCCGCCACCAGCTCGGCGAACAGGTCGAGCACCCCTTCGGCCGAGTGGGAGTCGAGGTTGCCCGTCGGCTCGTCGGCCAGGAGCAGCGGGGGATCGTTGGCGAGTGCCCGGGCGATGGCCACCCGCTGCTGCTCGCCGCCCGAGAGCGCCCCCGGCAACTTGCCAGCGTGAGCGGTAAGGCCGACGCGCGCCAACAATCCCTCCGCCCGTCCGCGGCGCTCCCCGCGCGGCACGGCCCCGAGCAGGTCCATCGCCAGCAGCACGTTCTCCCGCACGGTGAGGGTGGGCAGGAGCTGGAAGAACTGGAAGACCACGCCCACGCTCCGCCCGCGCCAGCGTGCCCGCGCGTCCTCGCCCATGCCGTGGAGCGTTGCCCCGGCAACCTCAATCTCCCCGTCCGAAGCCCGGTCCAGACCCGCGACCAGATTGAGCAGGGTGGATTTGCCGCTGCCGCTCTTGCCGAGCACCGCTACGAACTCGCCCGGCCAGACGCTCAGGTCCACGTCCCGAAGCGCGGGCACCAGCGGCCCCGAGCCGCCGCGGGAGAACTGCTTGCCGACGCCCCGGAGGGCGATCAGAACGGGTGAATGGGAAATAAAGGACACGCCTGATTAGTAAGCGTTCGATTACTTACTTGTCAATTCGTAGTGCATCCACCTCCAAGTCCCCTGGTGCAACCCTCCTCCCACATCGCTGCCGACGGAACGCCTCCGTGGTTGTGAGAGATCACCGCTCCGACGCGCCTAACACAAAGCGGAGGCCAACGACGGGGCATCAGGTGCCCATCGCCCCGGGCAGGCCGGGGTTAACTGGCCGGGATGGCACGACCAGGATTCTGACCCTTTTGGAGGTGGAAGAGTGCGGCGAGCTGTCCCGCAAGCCGTCTCGATCGGGCCGTGTTCTGGCCGTAAATTCGCATTGTCGCCATGCGTAAGTTGCAGTTGGGGCTTAATCAAAACGCCTCCCTTTCCGTGCCCATCGCGGCACCTTTTGTGGTTTCCAGCCGTCATGATCTGGAAGGGTCAAAAGTGCCCATTCGGGGCAAAAACGGGTTCCGAATTGGTCGGAAAAACGGCAATTTATACAAAACCTATGGGTAATTCGTTTTTAACCCTATGAAAATATGATGGAGAAGCCCCGGTAAGGTTCCGGGAAGGCTCCGGGAAGGCTCCGGAAAGATCCCGGGAGAACCGCGCGAAAATCGTGACAAAAAATTAAAGGGAGTGTGCATGGTAAGAAATTTTTCGGGGACGATATTTTCGGCCCCTTGGACGCCACGACGCGCCCCTAGGCGCCCGGCCGGGCATCGAAACGAGGTTCTCTCTGGCGCGCCATTCGGCGTTTTCAAGGCCCCTTATACCGCGGGATCATGGTCCTCGGCGGCCCCGAAATCGCCGGGCAAGGGGTCATGACGCCTGCCCCCCCACAACCACCCCACCCCCCCCGTCGGGACGGGTCGGCTTGGCGGGTCGGTCGTCCCCCCGAGACGATGAAATTCCGGAATCGCTACTGGGGAAGATGATCCAATCTTGGGTTATTGGGCGCAACGTCCTCTAGCGGACGCGCCCATCTATCGCCCACCGTGCTCGATCCACGGGCTCGTCGCGTATGCAGGATGGTCGCCCGTCCCTTCGTCGCATTTGGAGCCCAGGGGCGAGATTCGCGTGCGGCTTGTGACCCGGATAGCCCCGCAAACGAACCAGAATGCCCCTAGCGGCCCCGATTTGGCGTTAGACCAGATATGAGGCATCCAATGCTCTATCGGGCCTTGGCGGGGTCTTTCTGACGGTTTTGAGCGGGGGTGCCGGATGGCAGGAGCTGATCCGTCTGCCAGACACCCTGGAAACATCCCTCATGGCCGGGGTGGCCGATCGTCGCGAGACGGCGCGGGCTGGTAGTCACACCCCGTGGGGCGGGCGTCCCCGTCCGGCTGCTGGACGGTGTCAGCGGCAAGTAGCACGATCGTGAAGGTTGATCCCTGGCCGGTAGGGCTGGCGACCTCGACCCGGCCACCGTGGCCTCCACGACGGCGCGCACCAGGCTCAGGCCCAGGCCGCTGCCAGGTTGCGAGCGGCTGCCGGCGCCCCGGTAGAGCCGCTCCAAGAGGCGCGGCAGCTCCCCGGCGGAGATGTCGACGCCATGGTCGTGGACGAAGAGTCGGACCTCCGCGGTTCCCGCCCAGGTCGCCTCTACGCGCACCTCCCCGCCGGGGCGGGGGCGGTTGTATTTGATGGCGTCGTTGAGGCGATTGGCCAGGACCTGCTGCGAGCGGGTGCGATCGGCGAGGACGCGCCGCCCCGTCGGCACCTCCACGCGGACTTGGACCCCACGGGCTCGGCCTCACGGGCGTAGAGTTCAACCGCGGTGGCCGCCAGCGGCAGGAGTTCCAACGGCTCGACCCGCAGGCGCATCGTGCCGTGCTTGGCGTGGGAGATGGACGCTAAAACCGGCCAGGTGGTCTCTGTAGAAATCGAGAAACCCAAGGCCCCGGCCGAGGAGGCCGCCGAAAAGAATTAGTGTCCCTGTGGCCCGCCGGTGGAAGCCAACTGGTGGACCTCACGGTTCATCATGCCCAATCTTCACCGCGAGAAGCATTTCAGCGCCGGTGAATTCGTGCGTGACGTGGTCATCGGCATGGCCGACGGGCTGACGGTGCCTTTCGCCTTGGCTGCGGGCATCTCTGGGGCCACCGATGCGACGAAACTCATCGTCACCGCCGGCTTCGCCGAGATCGCCGCCGGGTCCATCGCCATGGGCTTGGGCGGCTACCTGGCGGCCCGCGGCGACGCCGAGCACTACCACGGCGAGCGCGCCCGGGAGGAGCGCGAGATCGTGGAACTGCCCCAGGCGGAGGCCGACGAGATCCGCGACATCTTCGCCACCTACGGCCTGAGCGCCGAGGAGAGCGCCCCGGTCGTCGCCGCGTTGCAAAGACGCCCCCAGTCGTATGTGGACTTCATGATGCGCTTCGAGTTGGGCCTGGAGGAGCCGGCCCCGGGCCGGGCGTGGAAGAGCGCCCTGACCATCGCCGCGTCCTACATCGTGGGCGGGCTGGTGCCGTTAAGCCCCTACATCTTCTCCAACAGCGCCCGGTCAGCGTTGCCGATTTCCGTTGCCGCGACGCTCGCCGCCCTCGGGGTGTTCGGCTACTTGAAGGGCCGCTTCACGGGGATGCCCGCCGGGCGCGGTGCCTGGCAGACCATGCTGGTGGGCGGGGCGGCGGCGGGGGTGGCCTTCTTCATCGCGCGGCTGGTGTCCTGAAGCCGGGATCCGGAAGGGGGCGAGCGGTATGGCCTGGGGGCTCTTCGTTCATCGCGCGCTTTGCGTGCCGCTGGCGAAAAGCTCCGTTTTCCGCTATCCCGGGAAAATGCTCCCCGTCAACGCACGCGTTCTCCTGCTCACGGGCATCGCCTTGATCGTTGCCACCGGGGCTCATCCGCTCCGGGCCGGGGAAGCTGCCGACGCGGGAATGGATGCCGGCAAGGCGGCCGAGAAGTGGCAATACAATCTGTTCCACCCGACCCCCGGCGGGCTGTTGCGCGACTTCAACGCCGACCGGCCCAGCAAGAGCGACAGCCCGATCACCGTGGATGCCGGCCGTTTCCAGATCGAATCGGACTTATACAACTTTTCCTACGACCGTTACAACCCCGAGCGCACGGACACGCGCGTGGAAACCCTGCTCGTGCCCTCCTCGGTCCTGAAGGTCGGCCTGCTGCCCAACGCCGACCTCCAGGTGCTCCTGCCCGCCTACACCCGGGTGCGAACGAGTGAGCGCGTTCCCGGTGACGGCCGGGAGGTCTCCACCGTCCAGGGCGCGGCGGATATGCTCGTGCGCTTAAAGGTCAACTTTGTGGGCAACGACGGCGGCGACTTTGCCACGGGTTTTGTCGGTTTCATCAAGCCGCCCACGGCCAACCGCGACATCGGTAACGGCCGGATCGAGGGTGGTTTCTCCCTGCCCGCGAGCCTGAACCTGCCGGCGGGCTTCAACCTGTTCGGCTACACGCGGTTGGACGTGCTTTACAACGGGAACAACGACGGCCACCACGTCGCGTTCTTCAACAACCTCGGCGTGCAGCACGCGGTGCCCGGCATCTTGGACGGCAAGTTGAGCCTCTACGCGGAGTTCGCCTCGGCCGTTTCCAGCCGGTCGGCCGACCGGGACCCCCCCGTGCTCACGGCCGACACGGGGCTGGTTCTCCAGGTCAGCAAGAACGTCGCCCTGGACCTCAGCGGCTTTTTCGGGCTCACGCGCGCCGCGCCCGACGTCAACGTCTTCGGTGGCATCGCCGTGCGGTTCTAGGGGCCAGGGCCACGGGATGAATACGCCTTCAGAGACCCACGGTCAGCGATCCGCAATCCCCCGGTGGCGGGCCGCAGGGCGCCCCCTGGCCTCGGGATGTGATCTCCTGGGTGCGCTCCTGCTGACGGTCTTTTTCCTGCCGGCTCCTCTGCGCGCTGACGGCTTGAGCCTAACGGACCCGTCGGACAAACCAGATCCGACCCCGCCCGTGACCAAGTCCCTCTGGGAGCGCGACAACCTGCTCCCGGACCCCGGCGGTCAACGCGCGAGGCTCGCGGACCGGGGCGTTGCCCTCGGGGTATTTTACACGGCGGAGGTCTTCGGCAATCCCCTCGGCGGCAGAACGCAGGGGGTCGCCCCGGACGGGCTGCTCACCACGGCGCTGGACGTGGACTTCGAGAAGCTCGCCGGATGGAAGAACCTCAAGTTCCACGCGCTGGCCTACTACCCGCACGGACCCAGCGGCACGGACAAGTTCGTCGGCGACCAGGGCCGGTTCTCCAACATTGATTTCTACGACAGCGTGCGGCTGTTCGAGCTGTGGCTGGACCAATCGTTCTTCAACGGCCGGCTCTCCGTGAGGCTGGGCCAGCTCGCCACCGACACAGAGTTCGCCAACGCCGAGCCTTCCGCCCTTTATGTCAACAGCGACTTCGGCGCGCTGCCGACCCTTTCCTTCAACGCGCCCGTGCCCATCTACGCCATCGCCACCCCGGGCGTGCGCGTGCGTTGGGCGCCCGTGGAGCGGTTCTACTTCCAGGCGGCCGTTTACGATGGCAACCCGGACCCGGACACCCTGGGCGACCCCAGCCCCGGCTTCCGTCCCGGCACGCATCCCAACCGGCACGGCGTCCGCTTCAACCTTAACTCCAAGGAAGGTGCTTTCTCCATCTACGAGGCCGGCTGGCTGCCCAACCGGGAGAAGAACGCGACGGGCCTGCCGGGCGCTTACCGGCTCGGGTTCTTCCTCCACACGGACACGTTCAGCGACCTGCGGAGCGACCGGCTCGGCCGTTCCTTGGCCGACCCGCGCTCTGACGGCGTGCCACGGGCGCGGGAAGGGAACTACGGCGTTTACCTGGCCGCCGCTCAGACCGTCTGGCGCGGAGCCGGGGCCGACAACGCCGGCGACGTGGCCCTGAACGCCTCCGCGCCGACGCAGAGTGCGGCCGGCTCGCCGCTCTCGGAGGCCATTGCCTCCCCGCCCTCCGGCCCGGCGATCAGCGTGTTCCTTCGCCTGGGCCTCGCCCCGCCGGACCGCAGCCCCGCCCCATTTCACCTCGACACCGGCGTCAACTGGCGCGCCCCGCTCCCCGGCCGCGCCCGCGACGTTCTCGGCCTTGCCTTCTCCCACACGGTGCAGAGCGGCCGGCTGCGTCAACTCGGGCGCGACGTCAACCGTTTCACCGGCACCCGAGACGCGCTGCCGGACCACGAGAGCGTGCTGGAATTGACCTACCAGGTGAACCTCACCCCGTGGGTCCAGGTGCAACCGGACCTGCAATACGTCATCCACCCCGGCGGCTCTCCGGCTCTCGGCGACGCGCTGGTCCTCGGGCTGCGGACGGTGATTACGTTTTGATGGGAACCTGTCCTGACGTTCTACTCAGGTCGTGTGCCGGTGCTGGTGATGTAGATCGGGCGTGTGCGGGTGCGCGTGGACCATCGGCTCGTGCCGGTGCCAGTGACTGTGCGGATCGCCGGGGGGAGCGTCGGCGTCGTGAGCGTGGCCGTGGTGGCCGTCGTCGTGGCAATGCAGGTGCTCGTGCGCCATCGCCTCGTGGACGTGGGGATGCTCGTGGTGTTCGGAGAGGTGCAGCCACACGCCCACGCCCATCAGCGCCGCGGCGGGCCAGAATAGCGCAACCGGTTTCTCGCCCAGGAACAGGCAGGAAAGTGCCGCGCCGACGAAGGGCGCCGTGGAGAAGTAGGCCCCCGTGCGCGCGGCCCCGAGGTGGCGCAGGGCCAACACGAAGCAGACGAGGCTCACCCCGTAGCTCCCGAACCCGAGCACGCCGGCCTCGATCCAGGCGAAAGACACGTTCGGGCGCTCGGTCATCAAACCCAGCGACAGGTTCACCGTGCCGGCCGTCAGCCCCTTCCACATGGCGATCTGCGCCGGGTCGGCGGCGGCGACCCGGCGGGTGAAGTTGTTGTCGGCCCCCCAGCCGAGGCAAGCGCCCGCGATGGCCAAGGCACCCCAGGAGAGACGTTGCGTGCCCCCTTGATCCGAAAGCAGCAGGCCGCCCGCGACGATCACGCCCATGCCGAGGGCGATGCGCCGGTCGAAGTGCTCGCGGAAAGCGAACCACGCCAGCAACGCGGTAAACACCCCCTCCAGGTTGAGCAGGAGCGACCCGGTAGCCGCTGGCGTCGCCCGCAGCCCGGAAAGCAGCAGGACCGGGGCGATGACACCCCCGCAGAGGATGGCGGCGGCAAGCCAGGGCAGGTCCCCGCGGGCAAGCGTGGCTTCTTTCGCTCCCGTGGCGGAGGGTGGGCGGAGCCAACGCCACACGGACAGTCCCAGCCCGGAGCCGAGATAGAGCAGGCCGGCAAGGGTTAGCGGGGGCAACCCGCCGAGCAGGGACTTGGAAAGCGGCACGCTGGCACCGAAAAGGACGGCGGCGAGGATGGCGGAACGGACGCCGGGTTTCAGCATGGAGAGAGATTTACACCGGGCCGGGCAGCAGGAAAGCGCCGCCGGCAAACGTTCAAACCACTTCCTCGGGGGCGAACCGGCAGGGGTGCGCCGCGTCGCCGCGCTCCAGTTGGAGGGTGGCGTGACCGATGTTGAAGCGTTCCCGCAACTCCTCGCAGGTGCGTGCCAGCAGCGCGTCGTCGAGTTCCGCGTCGGGCTTGACGAGGTGGACGGTCAGGGCGGTCTCCGTCGTGCTCAACGGCCAGATGTGCAGGTCGTGGACGGCCGTGACGCCGGGCAGGCCAGCGAGGTAGCCCCGCACCATGGCGGGATCAATGCCGGCGGGCACGGCGTCCAGGGAGAGGTTGACCGAGTCGCGCAGGAGACCCCAGGTGCCCCAGACGATGACGGCGTTGATGACCAGGCTCGTGACGGGGTCCAGCCAGTGCCAGCCGGTCAACAGGATGGCGATGCCGGCCAGCACCACGCCGGCACTGACCGCCGCGTCGGCGGCCATGTGCAGGAAGGCCCCGCGCACGTTCAGGTCGCCCTTGCGGCCGCTCATGAACATCAGCGCCGTGCCCAGGTTGATGGCGATGCCCAGGGCCGCCACCCAGATGACCGTGCCGCCGGCCACGGGCGTGGGATCGGTGAAGCGGCGCACGGCTTCCCAGGTGATGCCGCCAACGGCCACGAGCAGGAACACGGCGTTGGTCAGGGCCGCGAGGATGGAGGAGCGGCCCAGTCCGTAGGTGCGCCGGGCCGTGGGCTTGGACTTGACGAGGTGGCTGGCCCACCAGGCGAGCAGCAGGCCGAGCACGTCGCTCAGGTTGTGCCCGGCATCGGCCAGCAGCGCGAGGGAATGGGCGAAGAGGCCAAAGGCGACCTGGACGACGACGTAGCCGAGGTTCAGCGCGGTGCCGATGGCGAAGGCGCGACCAAAGTCCTTCGGCGCGTGGCTATGACTGGAATCCCCGGGGGCATGATGCTCGTGGCCATCGTGTTCCCCGTGTTCTTGCGGATGGGCTTCCCCGCGTCGGGCAGGATGCGGGTGGGTGTCCTGATCTTCGTGCTCGGGTGGCATCGGGTTCATGGTTTGGCGGGGAAGGTCGGGTGGGCGAGCGCACAGTCGCCGCGCCGCGTCTGGTGAAAGGCGACCTGGACGGTGGAACCCGCGGCGGGCACGAAGGGTAGCCGGACGCTGAAGAACGCCCGCCGGGGTTGTCCGCGGTAGTCCATGGGGATTGGACGGGGAAAATAGTCGGTGGCCACCGCGGCGACGAGACGATGGCCCGCGCCGATGACCTTCACGTCAACGTGCGCCTGATAAACCTCGCTGAAACCGAAGCCGTTTCGCACGGTGCCGGAAACCCGGGTGCTGCCCCCGCCGGCCGCCTCCGCGTGGGCGGTGACGATCTCGCCCGCCCGGCCGGAGAGGCGCTCGACGGGCACGATGTCCCGGCGTGGGTGACCGGCCAGCGACCCGGCAAAGTCCAACAGGCCATCGGAGCGTTGCGCCTCGCGGCTGACGTTGACGCAACCGCTAAAGGCACCGCAGAAAATCAGGGCCGCAACCACCGAAGCGCGAAGTTTCGTGCGGGGAGGACCATCCGCCCCCGCGAGTTGACAGTCGGAATCAACCCAGGCGCGGCCACAACCGTGGAGGCTCTTCAGGATAGCCCCCAACCACCTGAAAGTGTCGGAGGCGGCCCCGGCCGGTTCACCGACCCGGATGGCGGCTTCCGCGGGTCGTGGCACGTCGGGTAGCACGGGGGTCGGGGCAGGTGTCCCCGGCGTCCGTCGTGCCCCGCGGCCCTCGACCCAGGCATAGAGCACGGGCAGCAGGAGCAGTGTCAGCGCGGTGGAACTCAGGATGCCGCCGATGACCACGGTGGCCAACGGGCGCTGCACCTCCGCGCCGGGGCCGTGGGCGATGGCCATCGGCACGAAGCCGAGGCTGGCGACCAGGGCCGTCATCAGCACGGGGCGCAGCCGGGTCAGCGCGCCCTCGCGCACGGCTTCGTCCACGGAGCGGCCCTCCTTTTCCCGCAGTTCGTTGAAGTAATGGATCATCACCATGCCGTTGAGCACGGCCACGCCGGAGAGGGCGATGAAGCCCACGGCCGCGGAGATGGAAAACGGCAGCCCGCGCAGGGCCAGCGCGAACACCCCGCCCGTCACGGCCAGCGGGATGCCGGTGTAGATCAGGAGCACCTGGCGCACGCTGTTAAACGCGAAGAACACCAGGACAAAGATCAGCGCCAGCGCCGCCGGGACGACCACGGCCAGCCGGGTGCGGGCTTCCTGGAGGTTCTTGAACTGACCGCCGAATTCGATGGAGTAGCCGTCGGGCAGCTTGACCGCCTCGCGCACCTTGGCCTGCGCATCGTTGACGAAACCTTCCACGTCGCGCCCGCGCAGGTTGAGCATGATGGCGACCTGCCGCTGGCCGCCGTCGCGGGAGATGACGTTGATCTGGGAAACGAGCTTGATGTCGGCGACCTGCCCGAGGGTGACGAGGCCGCCGTCGCGGGTGCGGATGGGCAGGAGGCGCATCTGGTCCACGTCCTGACGCAACCGCTCGGGCATCCGCACGATGAGGGGAACGCGCCGGTCCCCTTCCACGAGCGTGCCGGTTTCCTTGCCGGCTAGGGCCGCGCCGACGGCCCGGTTGATTTCGGCGGCGGGCACGTTCATGCGGACCAGGGCGTCGCGCTTCGGGGTGATTTCCAGCATCGGGACGCGGCCGAGGGCGTCACTCTGCACGTCCACGGCGCCGGGAACTTTTTCGAGGATGCCCTGGGTTTGCGCGAGGAGCTGCTCCAGCACGGCGTAGTCGGTGCCGAAGATCTTCACCGAGATGTCCGCGCGGATGCCTTCGAGCAACTCATTGAAGCGCATCTCGATAGGCTGCGCCCAGGCGAGTTCCTGCCCGGGGGCGTTGGTGTCGATCTCCTTGGTGATGATTTCGACCAGGCCCTCCTTGGTGAGGCGTTTGCCGTCCACCAGCCGCCATTGGTCCTGGGGCTTGTAGAAGATGTAGAGGTCGTTGGCGTTCGGCCCCATGGGATCGCTGGCGATGTCAGAGGTGCCGATGCGCGAGAAGACGCGCGTCAGTTCGGGCACCCGTGCCAGGAGCATCTTCTCCGTCCGCCGCTCGACTTCCGTGGAGGCTTCGGTGCTGATGGAGGTGGTCTTGAAAACCATCGCGGTCAGGGAGCCTTCGTCGAGCTTGGGGATGAACTCCGCGCCCAGGCGGCCGAACGTCCACACCGCCCCGGCGAACAGGGCGACGGCCGCGCCTGCGGCGATCCAGTGGTGGCGCAGGGTCCAATTGAGTGCGGGGCCGTAGAGGCGTTTGGCCACCCGCATGATGAGGTTGTCGCCTTCTTTGACCCGGCCCGTCAGCAGGAACGAGCAGAGCACGGGCATCAGGGTCAGCGCTAGGACCAGCGCGCCACCGAGCGCGAGCATGACCGTCAACGCCATCGGGTGAAACATCTTCCCGGAGATGCCCGTCAGGGCGAGGATGGGGACATAGACCAGCGTGATGATGAGCACGCCGAAGAACATCGGGCTGGCGACCTGTTGGCAGGCGTCCAGGACGGTCGCTCGGTGCTCCTCGGGCGTCAGTTTCCGACCGCCGAGTTCGTGCTGTCGCGTGCCGAGCCGGCGGACGACGTTTTCCACCATCACGACCGCGCCATCAATGATGAGGCCGAAGTCCACCGCGCCCAGGCTCATCAGGTTGCCGGAGATGCCGCCGAAGACCATGCCGGTGATGGCAAAGAGCAGGGACAGCGGGATGGCCGCCGCGACGATCAGCGCCGCCCGCCAGTTGCCCAGCATCGCCAGCAGGATGACGACGACGAGCACCGCGCCCTCGAACAGGTTGCGCTTCACCGTGGCGATGGTGGAATCCACCACTTCGGCCCGGTCATAGACGGCGTGAATCTCCACGCCCTCGGGCAGCTTGGTGCCGATCTCCTTCAGGCGTTCGGCGACGGCGCGGGCCATCGTGCGGGAATTCTCGCCCAGCAGCATCATGGCCGTGCCGATGACGGCCTCCTCGCCGTTTTCCGTCGCCGCCCCGGTGCGAGTCTTCGAGCCGATGCCGACCTCGGCTACGTCGCGCACCAGCAGGGGCGCGACCCCGGAGCGGAACTTCACCGGCAACCCCGCGACCTCCTCCGTGGTCGTCACCCGGCCGGCCGCGCGCACGAGCACCTGTTCGCTGGCGATGTTGACCACGCCACCACCCGCGTTCTCGGTGTTCTGCGCGACGGCCTCCGCCAGTTCGGAGAACGTCAAACCCGCCTGCGCGAGCCGCTGCGGGTCGGGCTGGACGACGATCTGCCGCTCGTAGCCGCCGGAGGAGTTCACGTCCGCGACGCCGGGCAGGGTGCGGAGCTGGGGCCGGACGAGGTATTCGTGCAGGGCACGCAGCTCCATCAACTGCTCGGTGCGCGTGGCCGGTTTATGCGGGGCGTCCTGCTTGTAATCAATCGTGTAGTAATAGATTTCGCCGAGGCCCGTGGAGATGGGCGCGAGCTTGGGCTGGAGGCCGCCGGGCAGCTTTTCCAGGGCGGCCTGGAGGCGCTCGCCGACGAGCTGGCGGGCGCGGTAGATGTCGGTGCCGTCCTTGAAGACGACCGTGACCTGCGACAGCCCGAACTTCGAGAGGGAGCGCATCTCCTCCGCCCCCGGCACGCCGGCCAACTCGATTTCGATGGGGTAGGTGACGAGCTTCTCGATCTCCTCCGGGGCCAGCGCGGGCACCTCCGTGTTGACCTGAACCTGCGTGTTGGTCAGGTCCGGCACGGCGTCAATCGGCAGGCGCAGGGCGGCCCAGACACCGGTGCCGACGAGGCCCAAGGCCGCCAGGATCACGAGGAGGCGCTGACGGAGGGCGAGTTCTAGGATTTTGCGAATCATGGGCGTGGGAAAAAGGGGTGTGACAGCAGGGGGAACGGGAACCTGCTAACCGCCGCCGGCCGTGCCGCGGGTTTCTTTCAGTTCCATCAGGTAAAGCGTCTCGACCGGGGCGGTGACGACCGGCTCGCCCGCGCGCAGGCCGGCGGTGATGGCCACGCTGTCCCCCTCCTCGCCACCGACCTCCACGGGCCGGCGCTGGAGGGCCTCGCCGCCGGCTTCGACATAGACGAAACGGCCCTCCACCGTCGCCAGCAGCGCCGCGCGGGGAATGGTCGCCGCGGGGGTCGCCGCGCCGGTTTCCACGCGGGCCCGCAGGGTCGTCCCCAGGCGCAGACGGCCGGCGGGGTCGGCCGTTTCCACGAGGATCTCGGTCTGCCCGGAGACGCGCTCGGTCTGCCGGTCCAGGGCGAGGACGACCCCGGCGGCGACCGGTTCGCCGTCGTCCAAACGGAGCGTGACCGCTGCCCCCGCCGTCAGCGTTTCGGCACCCGCGACGGGCAGGGAACCGGAGGCGTAGGCGTGCCCGGCGCGGGTGCGTTCGTCCGGCGGCTCGGCGGCCGTGCGGTAAACCTGCGCGCGGAACTCCACGGGCCGGCGGAAGAGCCCCTCGCCGGCCGGGGCCACGGTGACGCCCAACGCCCGGCGCGTTTCCACCGGCACGATGAGGCCGGCGCCCTCCTCGAAGCGGACGCCTTCCTTCTTGGCTTTGGCGCCGTCCTTCTTGCCCGCCGGCTCGGGTGCGGGTTTGCCGCAGGCCGCCAGCGTCAGCAGGGCGAGCAGGAGCGCGCCGCGAAGGTGGGATCGCGGGGCGCTCATTTCTTTGCGGTGGCTTTCGCCTTCGGGTCCAGGATTTCCGCGTTGCGGCCGGTGAGCAGGTCAATCTGTTGCCGGTCCTCCAGCGCCTCGCGTTGGGTGTCCAGGATGGCGGTGAGCGCTTCCAGGTATTTGTCCTGCAACTCGACGTAGGTGGACACCGGGATGGCCCCGAGCCGGTAGTTGCGGTCGCCCAGCTCCGCGGCAGCCCCGAACTGCTCGACGCTGTCCGGGCGGATGCGGTCCAGCTCCCACCGCCGCGCCTCGTAGGCCGACAACCGCTCGGCGATCTGGCGCTCCACCTGCCGCTCGGCGAGGGACAGCGAAACGTCCGCCTGCTGCCGACGGGCCTCGGCAGAGCGGATGTTGCCCTGGTTCTGGTCGAAGATCGGCAGGGGCACGGACAGGTTGAAACCGGCGTAAAACTCGCGGGAGTCGGCGCGTTCCTGGGTGAAATACGGGCCGGTCGTCACGGCGGGGAACCGCTCGTTGCGCGAGAGCTTCACGCGCAGGGAGCCTTGCGCCAGGTCCACGCGGCGGGCACGCAGCTCGAAGTTACGTTCCCGCGCCCCGG
>CAXTFX010000035.1:0-16460 GCA_964243185.1 uncultured Chthoniobacterales bacterium | reverse complement strand
CCGCCGCGATGAGGCCGTCGAGGGGCACGTCGCCCACGTGGAAGGTGCCGCCGCCGCCGGGCATCCCTACGTAGTGAAAGACGTTGCCGCCGCCACCGGGGGTGGGGTTAACCACGCTGCCGACGATGTTCGCGCCGGGGGTGACGGCGCCGTTCACCCCGGTGCCGGGGGTGAAGTTGACGAAGTCGCCGACGCCGTTGACCTGCGACTGGGTGAGGCCCTCCAGGAAGATGCCGTCCACCGTGCCGGCGAGCTGCGGGCTGGCGGCCTTGCCGGCGACGATGGAAGCGATGGCCGCCGCGGTCACGTCGGTGACGTTGCCCGGGCGCGGGGCGCGCTGGCCGGCGCCGCCCGCCCCGGCGAAGATGCCGCCGGCGTTGCTGAAGGCGCCGGTGACGGGGTTCTGCGCGGGGTTGTAGCCGAAGTTCACCCCGGCGCGGATGCCGATGTCGGCCGACTCGCCGGGCAGGCCGACGTGCAGGCCGGTGACGCTGCCGCCCTTGCCGCCCTTGACCTGAGCGGCGCCGCCGTCCCCGGCCGCGACGTGGTGGAGGACAGTGTTGGCGGCGAGGTTGGCGACGGTGACGTTGGAAACGCTGCCGCCGTTGCCGCCCTTGCGCCCGTTGCCCGCGTCGCCGCCGGCGCCGGCGTCGAAGGTGAGGGCGACGGGGAAGGGGGTGCCGTTGTTGACGACGGGGGTGATGGCCCCGTTGCCGCCGCGCAGGACCACGGCGTTAATGAAGCCGCCGGCGCCGCCGGCGCCGTCGGTGCTGCCGCCGCTGCCCGCGCTGAAGCGGGTCGCGCCGAAGCCGCCGACGGAGCCGGTGAAGCCGTCAATGTTCCCGCCGGGACCGGCGACGCCGTTCTGGCCGGAGCCGTTGCCGGCGGTGACGAGGACGCTGCCGGGAACGGGGAGGGCGATCACGGTGCCCGTGACCGAGCTGAGGCCCGAGCCGCCGACGGCCCCGGAATTGGTCACGCTGCCGCCCGCGCCGCCCGCGTGGCCGTCGCCAGCCGTCAGGGCGAAGTTGCCGCGGTTGATGTTCGGGCGCGGGACGGAGAGGTCCAACAGGGAACCGGCGCTGCCGACGAAGCCGTCAATGCTGCCGCCGTTGCCGCCCGTGCCCCCGAGGGGACCCGCGGCCCCGGCTGTGACCGTGACCGAGCCGAAGAAGGCCCGCGCGGCGGAGGTGGTGACGGAGCCGCCCGCCCCGGCGGCGCCGAGGAGGCCCGCGCCGCCCGCGCCCGCCGTGAAGACGGCGTCCTGGGTGGCGGCCAGGGTGGTGCCGGTGACGGAGCCGCCCGCCCCGCCGGGGCCGGGGCCCACGCCGTCGCCGCCGTTCCCGGCCGTGACGCGGAGGTTGGCCTCGGGCGCGTTGCCGGCGAGCAACTGCGCGGGCACCGGCTGGGGCTGGTTGGAAAGGCCGACGTTGGTGACGCTGCCGCCGATCCCGCCCGCGCCGGAGGCGAAGGCGGACCCGCCGTTGCCCGCGAGCAGGCGCAGGTCGAAGGTCCCGCCGATCACCTGCACGCCGTCGAGGGAGCCGCCCGCCCGGGCGCCGTTGGGGCCGAGGCCGCCGTCGCCCGCGCGCAGGAGGGCCGCGCCGGGGGCGATGCGGATGCTGGTGGCAGGGGTGAAGAACTGCCGGCTGCCCGCGATGAGCACGTCGGAAACGGAGCCGCCGCCGCCGCCCGTGCCGCCGGCGGCGCCCTGGGCCTCGCCGCCGTTGCCGTGGGTGCCCGAGTTGATGAGCAGGTTCGCAAAGTTCGAGTCGCTCACGCGGACCGTGGCGATGGCGCCGCCGGAGCCGGCGAAGCCGTTGTCCGCGCGCCCGCCGCGGCCGGCGTCGAGGATGAGCTCGGTCGGCAGCAGGTCGGAGCGGCTGAGAACGTTAACGCCCGTGATGCCGCCGCCCGCGCCGCCCGCGCCGAAGCCGAGCGCCCCGTCGCCCGCCGTGACGTCGAGCCGGTAGCCGAGCAGGGTCACGTGATCAATGGAGCCGCCGAGCTTGCCCTTGCCGGCGTCGAGCACCGCGCCGCCGTCGCCGGCGTGGACGAGGAGCTGGGCGTTGGTGGCCGTGGCGTTGGCGGGCAGGCCGGTGAAGGTCGTGCGAGTGGCGTCCGTGTTGAGGTCGCTCACGCTGACGGTGGAGATGGCGCCGCCCTTGCCGCCCTTGCCGCCGAGGCCGCCGTTGACCTGGGCGCCGCCGTCGCCGGAGAGGATTTTCACCACGGCCGGGTCGGCCGCGCCGGCGCCGCCGGGGTTGTCGGGGGTGCCGACGACGACGAGGGAATTGGTGACGGCGCCGCCCGTGCCGCCCTTGAAGCCGTCCCCGCCCGTGCCGCCGTGGAGGGTCACGTTGTCCGCGAAGAGGAAGCCGGACTGCGCGCGGCTGCCGGTGGCGTCAATGATGAAGCCCACGGCGACGTTGTCCAGGCTCCCGCCCGTGCCGCCCTTGAAGCCGACCTCGCTAGGACCGCCGGAGCCGCCGAGGATGTTGATGGGGTCGTGCGCGGTGAAGTCGTTGACGGCCGGCAGCAGGCCGACGGTCAGGTTGGAGATGGCCCCGCCGTTGCCGGCCTTGGCGCCGGCGCCGGCGCCGCCCGCGCCGGATTGGATCGTGAAGCCGTTGGTGTCGGCGTTGACGAGGATGCCGGTGACCGGACCGCCGTTGGCGTTGGGGCCGCCGTCGCCGGTGCGGATGGCGTCCAGGAAGCCGAAGGAACTGTTGGAAACGCCGGCCCCGGCCTGCCCGGAGCCGGGCGTGGGCACGGAGTAAACCCCCGTGGCGGCACCGTTGGGGTCGCCGTTGAAGTGGTAGGCGAAGCCGCTGGCGGCCGTGCCGGCGAGGACCTGGCTGACCCCCTGGGAGATGTTCAGGTTGGCCGCGCCGCCGCCTGCGGCGATGGAGCCGACCACGTTGACGGCGCGGAGGCCGAGGATGGTTTCGCTGCCGGGGTTGTTGTTCTGGTCCACCAGGGTGCGGCCGTCGGAGCCGAGGTTGGCCACCACGTCGCCGTTGACGTTGCCGCCGACGCTGACGGCGCTGCCCTGGCCCATCGAGAGGCCGACGAGCTCGTTGGTGCCGACCTGGCCGTCGTTGTTGAAGTCCTTGAAGAAGGCGAGGACCTGCCCGTTGTTGGCCTGGAGGAAGGTGGGGAAGGCGTTGGAACCGCCCGCGCCGTTGAAGATGCCGATCTGGTCCCCGTTGGCCGTGCCGTCGCCGGAGAGCTGGATGGCGAAGACGTTGTTGCCCTGCGGGATGAAGCCCAGCTTGCCGGGCGCCGGGGCGACGTTGTAAGCCAGGAAACTCGGGTCGGAAGCGTTGGCGATACTGCCGGCGTGCCCGACCAGACCGGTCGGCGCGATACGGGGTTCAAGGGCCTCGACCAGGAGGTCGGACGGCGCCTCCGAGAAGCGGGGGGAAGGCATGGCGGCGGTATTTGAGACGGTTGGGGCGGGGCTGACAAGCGATATGTTCTGAACCTCGCGGGGTGCCCCCGGTTGCGCGCCGGCGGCCACGGCGCTGAACCCGGTCGCGGGGAAACGCTCCGCCGGTCGCGGACGCACGAAGGCCGGGCGGGGAGCGCGCGGAAGAATCCTTCCGCGTCGTTCCCCGCCCGGCCTTCTGGCGCGGGCGGCGTAGGGGTGGTGGGCTACGGAGCGTTGGCGGGCCAGATGCGGACCTTGGCCTGGCTGGTGCCGTTGGGCACGACGTAGCCGGGGCCGCTGGTGACGAACACTTTCATCTTCTTGACGGTCGTCGCGGCCCCGTTGCCCAGCGGGATGACGGGCAGGTCCACGCTGTCGGCGCCCGCGGGGATGAGGGCCGCGCCGGGCAGCGCGGCGTAATCCACCCCGCTGATGGCGCCGCCGCCGATCCGCAGGGGCACCGACAGGGTCCGGGAGTTGCCCCCACCGTAACGGGTGATCTTTACCACGCCGGGTTGACCGGTCAACGGGTTGGCGTCAACGACCGTGGCGGCGGCGAAGACGTTGGCGGGCGCGGCCTCGACGCTCGGGGCGTCCTGGGCGCGGAAGTCCAGTTTGGCGTTGTCCGCGCCGTTGAGGGCCACGGTCTTGATCCGGCGCTCACCCAGGCCGCCGCCGCTGGCGGTCACGGTCAGGGAGGCCACGCCGGCCGGGACCGGGATGGTGAAGCCGCCGGCCGCGCCGGTGACGGCGTAGAAATCGCCGGCGTCGGGGGTGACCGCCACGCCGCCGAGCCCCTCGCCCTCGTCGTATTGGCCGTTGCCGTTGCGGTCGTCGTAGATGACCCCGACGAGGAACGCTTTCGTGCGGTCGCTGGGAGCGCCGAAGTCCTCCGTGACCACCAGCGGACCGAAGGAGAGGCCCTGGGCGTCCTTCTTAGCCACCGCGTTGACGACGCCGATGCCGACCTCCCTGGTCGTGTTATAGCGCTCGTCGTCGTTGGAGGACATGATGTTCTTGCGGTGCCCAAAGTCGGACACGCCCCAGTCCGCGTTCAGGCCGACGTGGCCGTAAAACGGGGTTAGGGTATAGGCGTAAACGTTCTCCGCCAACAGCGACCACTGGTAGCCGGCCTGGATGATGCGCTGGTCAAACGCGCGGCCATCGCTGCCGGTGTGCGACTGCTGGCCGCTGTTGGCCTGGTCAACCGAGTGGGCGCGCGCGGTGCCCAGGAGAATCTTGTTCATGGCCAGCGGGGGCCGGGTGCGGTAGCCGGCGAACTGGGAGCGAAGGGTGCCCCCGTTCAAGCCGTAGTGACTATAGTTTGCCGCGATGTTGGGATCCACGTTGGCCGCGTTGGCGAGCATCTCACCCTCGGCCGCGGGGTTGGCGCGGGCGAGGTTGATGCGCTCCAGGAGGTATTGCTCCGTGGCCGTAGGGTCACCCGAATCGTAATAGCTGCCAGGGGCCGCGGTGAGGGTGCCAGCGGTGAGGCTGACGGATAGAGCGGCCAAGGCCGGGCAGAGCAGACGGGCGAACGAAGGAGAAATCATAAGGATTCGCAGAGCTGCGAATCCTTATCGCACCTTGTGTGCCATTTTGAGAATATTAGAACGTGATGTTATCAATTCTGAAGAATTCCATAATTAATTCTCAGAAAGGAAAATTTCTTGTCCCCGGCGCAACCCTAAATTCGCAAATTAGAGATGAACTCTCTCATTCTCAGGGAACGCTTGGCGGCTTTTCCAGGCGACTTTGGAGAGATCGGATTTTGGTCCCCTGTTTTTCGACCCGACGACGAGCAACGTCCCCCACCCGGAGAGCATTTTGCCACTCTTCTTCATACCAGCGTGTCAGCCGACGCTGGGCCTGGAGTTGGGCGCTGAAATCCATGCCCCTCCCCTCGTTCAGAGCCGCGAAAACCGGCTGGGCTCGCGTCAATTCTGCGTGGACGGCGTCGAGCAGAGCGGTTTTGCCGGGGTCCACCGGAAACAGGGCTGAACGGACAGTTTCCACCCACGGCAAGCCGGCCCGTTGCGGCTCGCGCGCGTCCAACCGGGGAGGAGCGTGGTGCCTCAGGGTCGGGTCGAGGAAACCAGCCTCGGCGGGCGGCAGGCTCGCCGGGTCGCACGGCCAGGTAACATCTAAGGAACGGCTGACGCGGGCAAGGGTCGCGCGCCAATCCGCGAGGAATTCGTCGTAATCCACGAAGCAGCGACGATGACCCCGCGTGTCCCGCTCGGCCCGTAGCAGGTGCTGGAGCCAGAGGAGGTTGGACTTCACCGGCGAAACGCCGTCGCGTCGCCTGAGGGAGGCCGCCACGGCTTCCGGGGAGCGCAGGACGAGGATGAACCGGGGTTCCGAATCGAGCGCGGACCAGAGTGGCGCCCACCACGGCAGGAGAAGACAGAGGCGGGGGTCCTTCAGCCCCCACGGCGGTGCCGGGGAGCGGTCCGCTTCGCCCGTGAAATCGCGTTTCAGGATCGCGAGGAGTTCCTCCTGGTAGGTCGGCAGGCCGGGACCCGGGGCGAGTCCAGGCCAGCCGTCCCCGTCAAAGGGGGGAGGAAACGGGTCGTCCCACGCCACGCCGAGCCGACCGAGGAAACGGTCGTGGAGATTCACCACGTCGTTGTGCTCGTAGTAGCCGGCCGGGTTGTCCGCATTCGCCGGCATGAGCCGAGGGCCGAAATCCACCCCGAGGCGGTGCAGCATCCCGGCGACGGCCGAGGTCCCCCCGCGGTGCATTCCAAGGACGACGAGGGCGACGCGCTTCGCGCGGAATGACGGATGACGAATGACCAATGACGAGGGGGTGCTCAAAGGATAAGGGACGGCGACCAAGTTTCGGTTCTTCCTCCGTCATTCGTCATTCGTCATCCGTCATTTTCCCATGCCTTCCTCCCACCGCATCGCCCGCTTGACCGATTTTCCCCCCGGCAGCCGCCGGGTGGTCGCCGTGGGGGGCGTGTCGGTCGGCGTTTTTCACCTGAAGAACGGAGCGGGGTTCCGCGCCTACGTGGACTTCTGCCCGCACGCGGGGGCGCCCCTGTGCGGCGGTCCGCTCGCGGCCGGACCCGACGGGCGGCCGGCGTTGCGCTGCCCGTGGCACGGTTGGGAGTTCGATTTAGAAACCGGCGCTCACCTGCGTAACCCCCGGTGCCGGCTCGACGCCCTGCCGGTGACGGTGGATGACGAGGGGAACGTGGTCGTGCGGTTGCCTGGATGAAGTCCCCGCGCCGCCCCGGTGGGGGGGCGACCGGAAAGTAGCCGTGCTCTCCCATTTTCCCCCGGCTGCGCCTGGGGCTACCCTCCGGCCGACCCGCCGGGGCAACGGGGAGACCGTCCCTGCACTTTCCGCCCTCTGCTCGCCCCTTTCGCCATGCTCGACATCCGCCTGCTCCGTGAACAACCTGACGCCGTGGCCGCCCGCCTCGCCGCCCGCGGGGGCTTCGACGCGCCCGCCGCCGTGCGCGCCATCCTCGATTGCGACGCCCGCCGCCGCGCTGCGGAGACCGCCGGGCAGGCCGAGCAGGCGGAGCGCAGGCGCGTGTCAAAACTCATCGGCCAGGCCCGCGCCCGGGGGGAGGACACCGCCGGGTTGGAGGCGGAGACCCGTGCCGCGGGTGACCGCGTGGCCGGGCACGACCTCGCCGCGGCCACGGCCGGCGCCGAGCAGGCGGACCTGCTCCTGCGCTTGCCAAACCTCCCCCACCCCGGATGTCCGGTCGGGGCCGGGCCGGCGGACAACCCGACGGTGCGCGTCTGGGGCGAACCGCCGCGGCTGGCCGTGCCCGCCCCGGAGGACCACCTCGCCATCGGCACGCGGCTGGGGTTGTTCGACCCGGAGCGGGCGGCGCGGCTCTCGGGCAGCGGTTTCGTGCTGTGGACGGGCGCGGGGGCGCGGCTGGAGCGTTCGTTGGTCAATTTCCTCCTGGACCTCCACACGCGGGACCACGGCTACACGGAGGTCAGTCCGCCCTTCCTGGTGCGGCGCGAGTGCATGGTGGGCACGACGCAGTTGCCTAAGTTCGAGGACGACATGTATGGCGTCGAGGACGGCGGCCTGTTCCTGACGCCCACGGCCGAAGTGCCCGTGACGAACATCCACCGGGAGGAGATTCTCCCCGCGGAGGCGTTGCCGAAACGTTTTGCCGCCTACACCCCCTGCTTCCGCCGCGAGGCCGGCAGCGCGGGCCGGGAAACCCGCGGGCTCATCCGCCTGCACCAGTTCGACAAGGTGGAACTCGTCAAGATCGTGTCGCCTGAGACCTCCTACGACGAGCTGGAACGGCTGACGGCGGACGCCGAGCGGGTGCTCCAACTCCTGGGCCTGCGCTACCGGGTGATCGAGCTGTGCACGGGCGACCTGGGCTTCGGCGCGGCCAGGACCTACGACCTCGAGGTCTGGGCGCCGGGGCAGGGTGGTTGGCTGGAGGTGTCGAGCTGCTCGAACTTCGAGGAATACCAGGCCCGGCGCATGAACCTGCGCTTCAAGGACGCCGCGAGCGGCAAGAACCGTTTTCCGCACACGCTCAACGGCTCGGGCACGGCGCTGCCGCGGCTGGTGGTCGCCCTGCTGGAGACCTACCAGCAACCGGACGGCGGCGTGCTGCTCCCCGAGCCGTTGTGGCAATACTTCGGCGCGGAGCGGATCGGTTGACTTTTCACCGCCGCGCCAGCGCCATCAACGATAACCCCGCGGGCAGCCCGCCGGGCAGACGCGCGACGAACGGCGCCTCGCTGGCCAGAGCCGCGCGCAGGAGGCGGCCCACGAGACTGGAGCCGTTGGCCCCGAGGGACAGGTCCGAACCGCCGCGCGGCGGGCGGAACCGTTCCAGGACCCGCTTGGTTAGAGCGACCGGCAGGAGCCAAGCGTTCGCGTGGGAAAGTTTCAGCCTCGGGGCGGGGAAGCCCGCGACGGTGAGTTTCTCCCGCAGCTCCCCCCGGCCGTAGCGCCGGGCCACGGCCCACTCTCGGTCGTGCCGGCCGCGCAAGGAGTCGTAGGCCGGCACGCGCAGGAGCAGGGCACCGCCGGGACGCAGGAGGCGGGCGAACTCCCGCAGGGCCGCGCGGTCGTCCACGCCGGCCGTCATCATCACGTCAAAGCAGGTGACGAGGTCAAAGCTCTCGTCGGGGAACGGCAGGGCGTTGACCGAGCCGCGGACCAGCCGGCCCCCGAAGCCCCGTGCCGCGCAGCAACCGAGGGCAACCGCGGCCCGGTCCACGCCCAGGACTTGCGCCCCGTAGCGTCCGGTCAGGAAACGCAGGTTGCGCCCGGTGCCGCACCCGGCGTCGAGCACCCGCGGGGCGGCCGGGGCCGTCCAGGCGTCGAGCAACCGGGCGGAGATGGTTTCCATCCCATCGAACCACCAGTGGCCGTCCTCCAGGGTGAACATCCGCTGGTAAGCCTCGGCCGCGATGCCCCCTCCCTCCGGCATGTCCGGCGCTCCGGTCATGGGCACGGTCTAGTCTGGTCGCGGGGTAGCCGCGTCGGTGCGGGCGGCGGTCGGGACGGCCCCCGGGGCGAGAGGCGGCCCGCCCAGCAGGTCGAACCGCAGGGTGTAAAGGGCGATGGTGAGCCGCCGGTCGTCGCCCGGACCGGGCGAGTCCCCGGGCTCGGGCGTCTCCAGCCGGATCTGGCTGCGGCCGGGCGGCAGGCGCACGGGAATGCGTTCGTAGGTTGTCACGTGGGGTGAAATCTTTCCCTCCCAGGGGGGGCCACCCGTGCCCGTGTCCACCCGCACGGTGCGGGGGCGCAGGCTCCGGGCCGAAAAGGTCATCAGGGCCCAGGTGGGGTAGGTGCGCGGGTTGACGACGCTCACCTGGGGATTTGCCCCCGCCCAGACCCAGTAATCCTCCTTGCTGTGCTCCGGGGCAGACCACCCGCGGAACAGGGCCATGTCCGTGTAACCGGAGCTGCGCCGGTCGAGCAGGTAATACGCCCGGCTCAGGCCGACGCTGTCGGTCGGCTCCAGCGGGTGGACGGTGAGAAACTGATCCCGCAGGTCCCAGCTCCCCCGCGGCGGGGTGACCCGACGCCCTTCGTAGGTGCGTTGGGTGAAGTATTGCGGCTTGCGGAGCAGGAAATAGTTCGCCCAGAGCCGGGGCCAGTAACCTTCCAGGAGCACGTTGACGGAGCTGACGTTGGGCAACTGCTCGATGTGCCCGAGCGCGCAGAGGGCCTCGTCCACGATCAACCCGCTCTTCCGGATCGAGCCCGCGAAGGCGGCGTTGCGCGCGTAGTTCGCCCCGATCAGGCCCACCACGAGCCCCGCCCCCAGCGCCGGGCGCAGCCACGCGCTCACCCTCCGCGACCGCGCTCTGGTCGGACGCAGGAACAGGCAGAGGCTGGCCAACGTGGCGGGGTAGAACACGCTGAAGAGCTTGTAGGCGTTGTAGGAGGAGTTGTCGTCGGCCACCGCCGCCTGCCAGAGCAGGAAGCCATAACCCACCGCCGCCGGCGCCACGCACGCCCCGGCCAGCCCCAGCGCCCGCCGGCCCTCGCGACCGCCGCCCCGCCACAATTCCACCACCGTCCACGCCAACAGCGCAAACGCCCCCCACGCCAACGCCCGCCCCCCGCCACCAACCGCGGGGGCCAGCTTCTCGTTGGCCACCAGCCCGAACCAGCCCGCGTAGTCCAACGGTGGGATCCTCCAGCCGAAGCTCGTTTCCCCGAACAGCCGCATCCGTTCCTCGATGGAAATGATCCGTCCCGGGAACAGCACCAGGCACGCCAGCAGCCCCAATCCGACCCAGGCCGCCCAGCGCAACCCCTCGCGCCAGCGCCGCCCAACCCACATTCGTATCCCGACGTAGGCCGCCAGCGGGGCGTAGCAGAACAGGATGATGAAGTTGTAGCTGCCGAAGATCAGCCAGTGGATGACCAGCAACAGCCCACTCCACCGCCGGTAACGCCGCCAGGTCCCCGGCCCCCGCCACGCGCGCAGGCCCAGCCAGAGGAGCAGCGCCACGGCCGGGGCGGCGAGCAGTTGACCCAGGGCAGTCTGGTAAACGGCGTAGAGCAGGATGGGGTTCAACCCGTAGAGGAACGCCACCAGCGTCGCCCCCCACCCCCGCAGCCCGAACCCGGCGCGGGCCAGCCACCAGACGGCCGGCAGGTTCAGCGCCAGGAGCACCACCCCCAGCAGGCTGGCCAGCTCGTGCGGCTGGCAACCCAAGAGCGAGGCGTTGAGCGCGATCAGGGCGGAGGGGGTGAAGTGGTTCAGCCGCAGCCAGAAATCGTAGAAGTTCGTGACCGAGAGCACCTGCACCACCTCCGTCAGCCCGAGAAAGCCCGAGCGATCCCCGGAGGCGAACTCCTTGAACACCCGCGCCCCCGCCGCGTAATCCGCCGCGTCGCAACTGCCCATCGCGATGCTCGTCAAGGCCCCGGGGGCGCGGGTGAAAGGGTAAACAACGAGGCTAAAGGACACCGCCATCGCCAACCACAATCCCCAGGGCGCCAGGCCGCCCGAGCGCAACAGCCGGCCCGCCGGACGCCAGCCGCCCACCCGGCGCACCCCGGCCAGCAACAACCCCGCGGGCAGCAGCAGGCTGGCCGCCGCGTAGTGGTCCGTTCCGCGCAGGTCCGTCAGCCGCGCCACGCCCCAGACCAGCACCGATTGCAGCGCAATCCCGACGTAGGGACCAAACACGGGCCAGAAACGCCACCAGCGGCGGGGCAGGACGAAGACCGTCAGCCCGATCCCCCAAAAGTAGAATTGCAGCAACCAGGCGAACCCGGTCAAATACCAGACCATGACAAAAGGCTAAACGGAGCGGCGCCCATGCGGGGCGGAGAGGGGAACGGGTTCACCACGAGGGAGGGGATATGCTTCCGTCCCGGCTTCTCGGTTTGTCCCCCAAACGACCGCATGAGGGAGAGCGTCGAGTCCACCACGGTCGCCCCAACGAAGAGCTGGAAGGCGGCGGAAGAAGGCGGGGCCACCCCACCCGAGCCAAGGGGGCCACCCCACGCTCAGGAAAGGTTAAAAGAAGCTCTCCGGCACCGAAATCTGGTCGCCGGGCTCAACCCGAACATCCAACTCGGGCCGCTTCCGAATCTCCTTGCAGTTGATGATCTGGCGCTTGCCGCCACGGGACAGGATGACCTTTCCCTGGTTCGCAAAATCATTGAAATCCCCCGCCGCGTTGATGGCGGAGAGCACCGTCATGTCCGAGGTGTAGGCCACCCGCTGGGGGGATTTGACCGCCCCCGCGACGTTGACAAAACGAGCCTGGGAGGAAACGAGGGTAACGGTCGGGTGCGTGTAGATTTGCCGGGAAACGTAAGCCTGCTCAATAGTCGTCTGGATCCGTGCGGGCGTCATCCCGCTGATGTTGAGCTTGCCCAGAAGCGGCAGGTTGAGGTTCCCCTCGCCGTCAATGGTGTAGGTGTTGTTGAAGGCCCCGGCCTCATCTCCCGGCACCCCGCCCAAGCGCAGTTCAAAGCTGTCACCCGAGCGCATCAGCACGTCCGCCCGAAGCGCGGATGCACTGAATCCGAAACTCAACGCCGCGACGGCGCCGACCATGAATTGACGAAGGGGAATCTGCATGTTTTTGAATCGGTTCGCCAACGCGGGCCTGCTCAATAGGCGGAGTGTTCCTCGTCGTGCCCATTCCGGGAACTGCCGTTCCCGTTGACCGACTTGGTGGAAGCCACGGCCGCGGCCGTGGGCGCGGCCACGGGTGCCGCCCCGCGTTCCCGGGCGGGGGCTGCCGGCTGTTGGGGCCGGGGCGTGTAATACTCGTAGTAGCTGGTGTAGTAGGCGTAGTTCGGGTCGTGGCGCAGGTCCACGTTGTTGAGCACCACGCCCAGGACGGTGCCGCCGACGGTGGTGACGGCGCTCTTGACCCGCTGTAGCATCGCGCGGGGGAAACGGCGGTGCTGGACGATGATGATGGACTGGTCCACCTCGCTGGCGAGCACAGCCCCGTCGGACACCCCGAGGATCGGCGGGGAGTCGAAGAAGATGATGTCGAAGCGCGTCTTCAACTCTGCGATCATATCGCTCATGCGCTGGGAGTTGAGGATGCCCACCGCGTCCGCGGGCAGGATGCCGCTGGGCAGGAGGTAGAGGTTGCTGATGGCGGTGGGCAAGATGACGTCCTCCATCGCGATGTTCGTCGTCAGGTAGTTCGTCAGACCGACGACGTTGCTGCACTCGAAGATTTTGTGCTGGGTGGGCCGGCGCAGATCCGCGTCCACGATCAGGACCGAGTAGCCGCCCTGGGCGCAGGTGTAAGCCAGGTTGGCGAGCGTGGTGGATTTGCCCTCGCCGGGACCGCCGCTGACCATGGAAATGGTGTTCGCGTCGGCGCTCTTGCGGTTGAACTCGATGTTGGTGCGCAGGATGCGGTAAGCCTCCGCGTCCGGGATATCACCCGGCTGCTTGTGCAGGAGGTGAATATCCTTGGGGATGATGGCCAGGACAGGCACCCCGAGCAGGGTTTCCACGTCGTTCATCGTCTTGACGCTGGTGTCCAGGTATTCGATGAAGAACGCCAGACCGATGCCAACGACCGCGCCGACCACCGCGCCGAGGAGCATGTTCAGCCACACCAGCGGGCTGGCGGGTCCACCGGGGGGTTCAGCCTTTTGCCAGTTGAGCAGCGGGACCCGGAGCGTCCCAACGTCCACGCTCTGGCGGGAGGCTCGCATCTCGGTATCCGTGAGCACGGACTTGGCCTTGAGGTATTCCTCCTTCAGCCGGACGTAATCCGTGCTGCTCACGCGCACGTCGCGCTGCTCCCCGCGAAGCAGGTCTAGCTGGACCTTGACGCTTTCGAGCGTCTTGCGGGACACGTCCAATTGGATTTGCAGGGAGCGGGGGATATCCTGGGCCGCGGCTTCGAGCTGTTTGGAATAGGTGCTGATGGTGGCGCGGAGCGAAGCAACTTTCGGGTGGTTCACCCCGAGGCCCGACTTCAGCATGGAAGCTTCGGCCGAACGGGCTTCCAAGTATTGCGGGTAAACCTTCGGGATCGTCTGATCGGGAATGTTCATCGTGGCCAACGCCCGGATGAGCTCATCTCCGCTGAGTTGCCGGATCTTCTCCAGTTGGGTCGTGAGGCCGGCCACCGCGGTGGTGAACTTGTCCACCTCCGCCTGCTTGGCATCAATCTGGGCCTGGCGCGAGTCCGGGCCTTCGATGCTGCCAGGGTTGGCGTCCCGGATCTCGGGGTGGTCCCGACGCATGTCCTGCAACTGCCGGTCCAGGTCCGCAACCCGCTTGCGCTGCACCTGCAGATCTTTTTCGAGCGCGTCCAAGCTGCCCCGGCTCACGTCGGTGGAGGTGCCGATGCGGCGCTCCTGGTAGGATTGCAGCACCGCGTTGGCAAACTCCGGGCATTCCTTCGGGTCCGTGCTGGTGATCGTGACTTCCAGGATCTCGGTGCCCCGCGCCGGCTTGAGGCTGATCATACTACGCAGCTTGCCGTATGCGGCCTCGCGGGGGATGGCGCCGAACTCCCCGGCCCAGCGCTTCGTGAGGCCCAGGTTGTCCACCACCGGGTAGAGCACCTCCGCGCTCTGGATGATCTCCATCTGGGTGGGTAGAAAACGGGAGTCCATGCCCCCACTGCCGCCGCCGCCGCTGAACGGTTTGTAATCCCGCTCGTCCGAGCGCAACTCCACCTTGGCGGTGGACTTGAACTTGCGCGGCATGAAGTAGGTGGTCACCGCCGCGGTCACGAGCACCAACAGAAAGGAAAGGATCACGATCCCCAAGCGCACGCGGATCACGCGCCAGTAATCGAGAAAGTGCAGTTTGGTTTCGCCGGCGCTGGGGGCAGGACGCGCGTCGTTTCTTTGCATCGAGGGGAAGGTAGCCGGACGGCGGCTTTTCGCAACGCCGACGGGGCGCGAAAAGCGCGGCCGGCCGGGGTTCAGGAGGCGGGGGCCTCTGGGTCCCGCCCCCCGGGAGACGGCCTGCGCTCAGAAGGCAAAGCGCGCCCCGACGAAGTAGCGGTTCCGATCGTATTCCCGCCCGCTGAAATCGCTCACGCTCGTCACGCCCACGCCGCCCGGCCCGCTGACGGTGTTCTGGACGTTGAACTCGGAAGAAACCGTCGTGTGGGAATAGCCCGCTTGCAGGGCGACGTGGCGGTTGAGCACGTAGCGCAACCCGACGGAAACGTCGTAAACGTTCTCGTCGAAGTTGTTGCCGGGATCAGCGTTGTTGTAGCCGCTGTGGGTGTAGTTGAAGCCCACGTAGCCGCCGAGCCGCGCGGTGATTGCCTGGTCGTAGGTCACGCCGATGCGGAAGCTGTCCCGCGAGCCGTCGCTGACGGCGAGGTCGCCTTCCTCAATGCCATAGCGCGTCACCAGCGAGAGGCTGCCGCGGCGGTTCACGTCGTAAAAGAGCGAGCCCTCCACGTAGGGAGACGCCTCGGAGCCGCGGGAAAATTTGGTGATGCGGCTGTTCGGCCCGAGCACCGTGCCGACCGTGAGGCGATCCAACGAGAAGGCCGCCAAGCCGTTCGTGACCCGGAAGGTATCCTCGTCCGCGTAGGAGCGGAACTGCGCGCCCGCCCGCAGGCCGAGGCGGAAACGCGGCCCGAGCGCGTAGTCCACGCCCGCCAGCACGAAGTGCGTGTAGGAATCCGAATGAAAGTCCGGGACGAACACGGGCGCCCTGCTCCCGTCCTGCAAGGTCACGGTCTGCACGCTGGCGTCGCGGTCGTTGAAGTATTGCACATACCCGAATCGGTATTCCCCTACCAGCGTCAACCGGGGCTGGACCAGGAACCGGAGCGACTGCGAAAAGTAGTGCTCCGCCCGGTCCTGGAAGAAACTGTAAGGCTCCTCCCGATAGACGAAGAAAGCCGGGCTGTAGCTGGTGACGGTTGAAATCCGCGGCGCGAACCGGTAGGCCAGGGAAAAGCTGTTGGTCGTGTAGAAATAATCCCCGTTGCGGCGCTCCTGGATGCCGACCACGCCGAAATCGGGCTCGGCCTGATAGACGCTGAAATTGGAAATGGCGATGGTCGCGCGCGGCGTCAGCTTGTAGGTGAGCCCCAGGCTCACGCCGACGTTGGGATCGTAGGAGCGGCCGGGCCGGTCAAAGTAGTAGGTGTAACCGGTCGAGGCGCTGAGGGAGAGCGTGGTGCGCGAATCCCGCGTGAAGTAGGCCCCGCTGACGTCCGCGTTGATGAAGGCGCTGTCGTGCTTGTTGCGCGACTCGTCGAGGGTGTTGTCGTCGTAGCCGAAGCGGGTGTCAGCGGTCAGGGTGAACGGCCGGCGCGTGAACCCGCTGTCCGTGCCCCCGGAGGAAGACCCCGCTCGCGCGGTGCCCGCCACGAGGCCCATGAGCAGGGGGGCGCAGGCGAGCAGCCCAGCGGAGCGGCGGCGAAACGGGGACGAACGGTGTGAGTTCAGCATGGCTGGGTTACAGATAAGGTCAGATTCGAGGAAAGCGCTGTGCGGCGCCGCGTGGCGGCCTCCCCGAATTCCGGCGCGGGAGACTAGCGGGGTCCGGTTCCTAAAGGCAATGAAATTTTTACGTCATTTTGGCGGGACGCTCTCGACCCCGGCGGCCACCCGTGCCCGCTGGCTCTCTTCCAGGCCGGCGACCACCCGCGGATCGCCCAGCAGGCCGGCCGCCAGCCCGTATTCCGCCTCGGCCGCCTCCAGCCGGCCGGCGCGGCGCAGGGCGAAGGCGTGCGCTGCCCGGGTGCGGGCGGATTGCGGGTCCCAGCGCACGGCCTCCGCGAGCGTCGCCAACGCCTCCGCTGGTTGGTCCAACATGCTCTGCGCCAGCCCGAGACGGATCAGCAGTCGCGCGTCCTGGGGAAACAACCCGCGCCCCCCGGCGTAAGCCTCCGCGGCCGCTGCGTAGAAGGAGCGGGCCACCGCCGGGCTGCCCGCCGCGCGGGCGGGGCCGAACCGGGATTCGCCGAGGTAAAAGTGGAGGTCGGGATTGGATTCCTCCGCTTCGAGCCCGCGCCGGGCGAGCCGCGCGCCCTCCAGCCAGCGTTCGTCCCGCACGGCCACGCGCGCCCGCTCCACCCAGAGCTCGCC
>CAXTFX010000034.1:0-16464 GCA_964243185.1 uncultured Chthoniobacterales bacterium | reverse complement strand
ACGAGAACCGGCCCATCGGGAGCTTCATCTTCCTCGGCCCGACCGGCGTGGGGAAGACGGAGCTGGCGCGGGCGCTGGCAGAGTTCCTGTTCGACGACGAGAACAACCTCATCCGCATAGATATGAGCGAATACATGGAGAAGCACACCGTCGCCCGGCTCATCGGCGCGCCGCCCGGCTACGTGGGTTACGAGGAGGGCGGGCAACTCTCCGAGGCGGTGCGGCGGCGGCCGTATGCGGTCGTGCTGTTCGACGAGATCGAGAAGGCGCACGCCGACGTGTTCAACGTGCTCCTGCAAGTGCTCGACGACGGCCGTATCACCGACGGTCAGGGGCGCACGGTGGACTTCAAGAATGCCGTCATCATCATGACCTCCAACCTGGGCAGCCAGTTCATCACCGAGAGCGGCCTGGACGCGACGGAGCGCGAGCGGCGGGTGATGGACGCCCTGCGCGGGCACTTCCGCCCGGAGTTCCTCAACCGGGTGGACGAGGTCATCATCTTCGACCGGCTCACCGACCCGGAGCTTGCCGAGATCGTCGGCATCCAGCTCAAGCGGCTCACCCGCCGCCTGGAGCAGAGGAAGATGACGCTCACGCTCTCCGAGGACGCCCGCCGCCACCTGGCCCGCGAGGGCTACGACCCGGTCTATGGCGCCCGGCCCCTCAAGCGGGCCATCCAGCGGGAGATCCTGGACCCGTTGTCGTTGGAAATCCTGGAAGGCCGGTTCAAGGAGGGCGACCACGTCGTCGCCGACGTGCGCGACGGCGGCCTGGTGTTCAACCTCCGGTCGCCCGCCGCCGAACCCGCCGAGCCGGTGGCGGCGTGACGGCCCCTGGTTGCAGCCGCGGCGGCTTCCCGCGGCCGTCCGCGCTCTACCCGGTCAATCCAGCATCCCGCCGGTGACGTCCACGTTGGCGCCGTGGAAGGCGGTGGCCTCGTCGCCGGCCAGGAACATGACGGCGCGGGCCATCTCCTCCGGCGTGCTGGTGCGCCCGATGGGGATGGCCTTGCTGCCCTGCTCGAAGGTCATGCCCCGCTGCTCGCGCACGGCCCGCAGCATGGGCGTGTCCACCCCGCCGGGGGCGAGGGAGGTGATGCGGATGTTGTCGTGGGCGTATTCCAGGGCGGCGACCTTGGTTAGCCCCACGACACCGTGCTTGGAAACGCTGTAGGGGCCGATCTCCGGGAAACCCTTGTAACCCGAAACGGAGGCCATGTTCACGATGCAGCCCCCGCCCTGCTTGAGCATGACGGGGATCTCATACTTGAGGCAGAGGAACTCGCCCAGCGTGTTGGTGTGGAGCACGTCCAGGAAGTCGGCCGTGGGCTGCTCGTGCAGGCGGGCGACCTTGGGGTTGACGATGCCGGCGTTGTTAAAGGCGACGTCGAGCCGGCCGCCGTAGGCTTTCAGGCAGGCGTCCACCAGCGCGCGCACCTCCTCGTCCTGACGCACGTCCGCCCGCACGAAGGCGGCCTCGCCGCCCGCGGCGCGGATGTCGGCCTCCACCTTGCGGCCCAGCTCCTCGCGCCGGCCGCAGAAGCAGACCTTCGCACCCTCGTGGGCGAAGGCGCGGGCCGTGGCCTCGCCGATGCCGCTGGTCGCCCCGGTGACGAGCACGACCTTGCCCGCGAAGCGGCCGGCCGTCGTTTTCGCCCGGCCAGCTTCCGGCTCGGGCGGGTGCTGGGTGTTGGCGCGGGCCGCGGCCGGGTTCGCGGCGAGAGCGGCGCCGGCGCCGGCGGCGGCGAGGGTGGCGGCGCGCAGGAAATCCCGACGGCTGCCGGGGGCGGAGGAGAGCGTGTTCACGGCGGCAACCTGCGCCGCCCGGCGGCCCGGGGATTGTAAAGTCTTGCTCAATGGGTCCGGTTGGACGGGGAACGGTCCGCGAACCGCCGGGGCGTCGTGCCGGTGACGCGCCGGAAGGCGTGGGTCAAGTGCGCCTGGTCGAAGAACCCCGCCTCCACCGCGACCTGCGCGAGGGGCCGCCGGTCGCGGCCCGGCGCCCGCAGCAGGGCCTTGGCCCGGTCCACGCGCTGGTGGAGCACATACTGGTGCGGAGCCAGCCCCACCGTGCGCCGGAAGAGGCGGGCGAAGTGGAAGGGGCTGACGTTGGCCGCCGCGGCGAGCGATTCCAGGGGCAGCTCCCCGGCGAGGTCAGCCTGGATGAGGTCCACCACGCGGCGCAACTGGAAGGCCGAGAGCCGGCCGCGCGGGACCTGGCGCCCGGTCTTGCCCGGCCCGCGGACGCTGTGGCCGGTGAGCAGGTGCAGCGCGAAGGCCGTGGCGAGGGTCCCGGCGTAGAGCGGCCCGCGCGGGTTCCCGGCCCGCAGTTCCGCCAGGAAGCGGCCGGCGAAGTCCGCGATGACCGGGTCGCGCTCCCCCCGCCGGGGCACGAACTCGACCGCGGCCGGCTCCAGGTCATCCCGCACCAGCCGGGCGACGAAAGCCGGCTCCAGGGCTAGGGCGAGAAACTCGAAGGGTGCGCCCCAGCACGGGGCGTTGGTGTCGCCGTGGGTTTGCAGGGCGAAGTCGCCCGGCCGGAAGAGGGTTTCCCGGAGCCGGCCGCGCTCCCGCCAGCCGAACGGGGTGGCGCCGGGGCCGGTCCCGACGATGAGCCGGTGGCCGACGAGCCGGTGGGCGCCCATCCGTTGGGCCGGGAGCCGGTGCAGCTCGGCCACCAGCCCGCGCCAGTCGTGACCGGCGCTGGTCCGGAGCACCGTGCCCGCCGGGGCCGCCGGGTAGGCCGCCCCGGTGGCCGGGTTCACCAGGAGGATGCGGCTGGCACCGGGGGGGGTTGACTGGTCCATTCGCGCCCGGTAATTACGGACGCCGGACCCAGGGTGCGCGGGCGCGTTGCCCGGCCGTCACCCCGGTCGGCCCGGACCCGCAGACGCTCGATCCGCAACGCGCTGCCGGGCAGCTCGAAGCGGGCATCCTCCGCGCGCTGGGCGAGGGGTTGGTCAACCTCGGACCCGGCGCACGACCTCCGCCCGTCCCCGGCACCGCCGAGAGCCGGGACGTTTCCCCCGACGGTTTCGTTGATACCTTCCGCCTCCGGGAAAACCTCCGTTGGAGCGACGGCCGCCCCCTCCTCGCCGCCGACTTCGCCCACGGCCTGCGTGACGCTCACGCTCTCCGAGGACGCCCGCCGCCACCTGGCCCGCGAGGGCTACGACCCGGTCTATGGCGCCCGGCCCCTCAAGCGGGCCATCGAGGCAGTCTATGACCGCCGACTGCCAGAGCCCAAAAGCCCGGCGGTCATAGACCGCCGCGACTGGCCGGTTAACGCAGACGAAAACCGCTTTATTTTCGGTTGTCCTGGCGCGGGGAAAAGACCAAAACTGTCCGTCCCCGCGGCCCCCGTTTCCCATGATCCTGAAAACTTTTCCGTTCCGCTTGGCTTTGGCGCTCGTCACCGCGGCGTGGTGGTTTTCCATCCTGGCGCAACCCGCCCGGGCGGATGAGGCCAGCAAGGCGGCCACCATCGAGGAGCTGTTCGTCGTCACCAAGACCGATGCCCTGCTCCAGCAAGTCATGGAACAGGTGCGGACGATGCAGAAGGCCCAGTTGGAGAAGATGCAGCTCCCGTCGGAAGCTCAGGGGGAGGCCAACGACCTGCTGGAACAGATCATGACGCTGGTGAACGAACGGATGGGCTGGAGCAAGCTCAAGCCGCTCTACGTCAAGCTCTACGCCGACTCCTTCACCGAGGAGGAGCTGCGCGCCACCCTGGAGTTTTACCGTTCCCCCGCCGGCCGGGCGATGCTGGAGAAGATGCCCGTGTTGATGGCTAACTCCATGAAGATGATGCAGGACCAACTCGGTGACTTGACCCCCGAGATCTCCCGCGTGATCCGGGAGCAAACCGAAAGGCGCCGCGAGGAACAGGAGAAAAAATCAGTCCCGCCGACGCAGTCTTGAGGACCCGTCAAGCCACCTCGACCGCCCGGCCCAGCGGGGTGGAATACAGCAGCCGGCGCGCGACGGTCCGGCCCAGGCTGCGCTCGAAGACCTCGGCGTAGGCGTGTAACTGCGGGCCGTATTTCTCCGCCAGCCGCGCCAGTTGCGCGTCCGGCGCCTCCCCGCGCCGGGGCCGGTCGGTCTTCCAGTCCACCACCCAGACCGTGCCCGCGCCGGTCGTGACGACCAGGTCCATGATGCCCTCGACCCACTCGTCCGGGGTTTTCGGGTGGGAAAACGGTGCTTCCGGCAGGAACGTTTTCCCCTTGGCGAGGGCTTCGGCGAGAAATTCGCTCCCCCCGAACCGGGCAACTTCCCCCGCCGCGCGCTCCGCGGCGGCGGGATCGGTCTCCGCCAGGCGGGCCGCGGCCACGCGGAGGTGTTCGGCCCGCGCCGCGTCGTCGCCGCGCCACGGGTAGCCCTCGACCGTGCGGTGCCACCAGTCGCCGTAATCCACGCCGCCGACGGCACCGACGAAACTGCCGCCCGTCTCGTCGTCATCGCCGAGCGCGGTGGTCTCCGCGGCGCGCACCCGGGCCTCGTCCACGGCGTCGTGCACGAGGCTGGAGGGCAGCGTGCGCTTCGGGACGGCTTCCGAAACGGCCTTGGCGCGGGTGAGCCGCTTGGGGTCGTCGCGGAATTCCGTCACCGGCGCGGCCGTTGGCACCGGGGGGGCGACCTCCGGGCCGTCCGCCGCTTTCGGAAGGGCCGTTTCCCCCGGCGCCGCCGGGAACAACTCCGCCCGGGCGTCGTCGTCCAGCTCCTCCCAGCGGGCCAGCCCGAAGAGGTTCGGGTCCCGGTTCCCGTGCAGCGCCGCGCCGTCCGGGACGACGAGCAGCCGCCGGGCGCGGGTGATCGTGACGTAGAGCAGCCGCTGGAACTCCTCGCGCCGGCGGGCTTCCTCCCGCGCCGCGCGCACCGGGTCCAGCGTGCGGCCGGAGAAGTGCGCCGTGAACGTCGCGGGTGGCCCGGCCTCGCGCTCGACCCGCGGGAATCCCTCGCTCCGGGCCTGCAAGCGGCAGCCCAGACCCAGGGGGATCACCACGGGCCACTCCAGTCCCTTGGCCTTGTAGGAGGTGAGGAGCTGCACCGCGTCCGGCCCGTCCGCGGCGGGCGGCGGGGGCAACTCCAAATCTTCCACCAGCCGGCGCACCCACGGGCGCAGGGCGAGCCCGTCGCACTCGGCCCGGAGCGCGCGTTGTTGCAACCGCGCCAGCGCCCCCGCGTCCGACCCCACGGCCTGTAGCCGGTCGGCCAGGTGGCTGCGTTCCAGCACGAAAGCGACGTAGCGGCCCAGCGTCCCCCCGCCCTTGGCCGCCGCCTCGCCGGGCAGGGCGGAGCGCAGCTCGCGCAGCCGCGTCAGGGCCGCCCCGAGCCGCTTCGCCCCCGGCCCCGTCGCCGCCCGGAGGCGCTCGGCGTCCGGTTTCGGCCAGAAGCCCAACCCCTCCTTCGCCCCGCGGTGCCAGCGGGCCAGCTCCACGTCGGAAACGGCGAAAATCTCCCGCAGCACGCCGATGAGCTCCCAACGGTCCCACGGGTTGACCAGGACGTGCAGGAGCGCCGCCGGCCAGGCGTGCGGCGGCAGCTCCCGCGCGGCCCGCTTCTGGGAGAGCAGGCTCGAGGGCAGCCCCCGCCGGGTCAGCGCGCGGGCGGCCGCCTCCAGCCAGTCAATCCGCGGGGCGAGAATGGCCACCTCGCTCCAGCGCGCCGCGCCCAGCCCCGCCGGCCCCCGTTCCGCCAGGAAATCCGCCACCGCCGCGCCCTCCGCCGCGATGCGCCCCTCCTGGTTCACCTTTTCCCCGTCCCCCTCCCCCGCCGTCGGCAGCTCCAGCCGCCAGACGCCCCCCTCCGGGCAATCCGGCCGCGGGGCCAGCGCGCGGAACTCGCAGTCCGCCTGCGTCAAGCGCCCGGCGCCGAACAGCCCGTTCACCGCCGCGATCACCCGTTGCGGACAGCGCATCGTCACCGAAAATTCCAGCCGCCGCCCGCCGCGGCCCTCGCGGTAGGCGTCCACGTAGCGCCGGTAGGTCGCCGGGTCGGCCCGCTGCCGGTAAATGGCCTGCTGCTCGTCGCCGACGAAGGAGAAACGCCCCGGCTCCGGCCCCGGCGCCTCCCCGTCCTCCGGCCACGCGAAGGGCGCCGCGTCCAGCGGCCGGGTGATCTCGCTGAGGATAGCGAACATCTCCCCGTCGGTGTCCTGCGCCTCGTCGAGGATCACGGTCCACCCCCGCTCGCGCAGGCGGCGGAGGACCGCCGGGTCGTCCAGCAACCGCCGGCACCAGAACACCATGTCGCGGTAGGTCATCACCCCGCGCTCGAGCCGGAAGCCCCGCCACGCCCGCGCGATGGTCGCCGCCAGCCGCCCGGCCGCCGCGTCCACCCACTGCGCCAATGGCTGGAACGCCCCGTTCACCGCCTCCAGGAACGTGCCGCTGCCGCCCTTGAACTCCGGCAACGCCAGGAACGGCCGCCCCGCCGGGTCCGCGTAATCCGCCAGCCAACGCCGGAGCGTCTCCTGGTGGCGCGCGGTGGTCAGGCGCGCCTTGGGGTTCTTGCCGCCGGAATCTTCGAGGGCGGCCTCGAAGTGGGAAGTGGGAAGCGGGAAGCGGGAAGTGGAGACTCCAGGGTTGGGGGCACCGACGGAATCCTGTGCTTCCGGGTTCTGACTTCCCACTTCCCGCTTCCCGCTTCCCACTTCGCCCGGGTCCAGCCGGCGCGCCAAAGTTAAGAGTTCCTCGAAGGTCAGGTGGCTGGTGACGGCGGCCAGTTCGTCGGCCGGCAGCTTCAAGGCGGCGAAGGCGTCGCCGTCGGTGAACCGCGCCCAGAGCTCCGGCTCGTCGCGGTCCTCCAGCAGCACGGGTTGGGCGGGCAGGCCCAGGTGACGGCCGTGCTCCGCGATCACCTTCAGGCAGAAGGCGTGGATGGTGCCGAAGAAGGCGCCGCGCAGGTCCGCGAGGAGCCGCTGCCGGCCGTGGGCGGAACGCTCGGTGCGCGCCAGGAGCAGGTCCCGGGTCCGCACGCGCAGCTCCTCGGCGGCGAGCTTGCCGTAGGTGACGACCACGAGCCGGGAAAGGATGTCCGGCTCCTCGCGCCGGCGTTTGGCCAGCGAGGCGATGCGCTCGACGATGGCGCGCGTCTTGCCCACCCCCGCCCCGGCGCAGACGTTAAAATTCTCCCGCAGGCTCTCGGCGAACTCCCGGCGCGCCGCCTCGTCGGCCAGGGGCTCGGTAAACGTGGTGGTGTCGGACATGGGACGGAGGACCGGGAGGTTAACGGGGATCGGCCAGCGCCGTCAACGCGCGGGGCGATCGGCCCGGCGGCGGGCAGCGTCCCGGCCTTCCCGGTGGAGCGGGCCATGCGCGCCTGCTACCGGCGGGGTTACGACGACCTTGGCATCGCCGCGTTCTCCTTTGACGCGATGGCGCAGGAGGCCGCGCAGGAGAATAACGGCGCCCCGGACGCGGGACTCCAGATTCACCTTTCCCAGATCCGCCCGGACGTGACGATGGGCGACCTGCTCAAGAAAACGCGGACGACGGCGCAGATTCTCACCGTCTTCGGCCAGCCCCGCACGCGGCTGGAAGAAACGGCGATCCGCGGGGAATGGCGGGTGCGGATGGAAGGCGTGGACGTTTACGACCCGGTGAAAAACGCCAGCGAGGCCACGGGGGCGAACAAGGTCGCGGCGTGGTTCCCGGACACGGATTACGACGGCAAGGTGTTCTACGAATGAGCGCTGAGTATTTCCTGGATACGAACGTCCTGCTCTACGTCCACGACAAGCGGGTGTCGGAAAAACAGGCGAGGACCGTGGAACTCATGGAGCGCGCCCCGTTGACGGGTGCCGGGGTGATTTCCTGGCAGGTGGTCCAGGAGTTCTGTAGCGTGATCCTTCACGAGCAGCCGGCCCGGTTGGCGTTGCGAAATTCGAGGCGCTATCTGGAGGATTACCTGGAACCGCTTTGTCAGGTGTGGCCGGACCCGGGGCTATGGAGGTCTGCCCTGAACTTGCACGAGCAGACCGGCTACCGGTTATACGACAGTCTGATCGTGGCCGGCGCGCTCACGGCCAGGGTTCCCACGCTGTATTCCGAGGACCTTCAGGATGGCCGACGCCTCGGCTCCCTGACCATCGTGAATCCGTTTCACGACCTGCCCGCCGCGCCCTGACCGATGCCCCCGCCCCTCCGCCGCGTCGTCCCCGCCCCGGCCAGCCGCGCCGAGCCGGGGTTGCCCATCCAGGCCCCGGTCGAGGAACCCATCATCAACAGCCCGTTCCGCAAACCCCGCTGGCACTGGGTTTACGAACGGTCGGGACGGGCCAACAAGCTGACGGGCCGACGCCGGGCGAGTTACTTCTGGACGATGCAACGGACCGGCTCGGCCCAGCAAACCTTTGAGGGCATCGCCTCGGACTACGGCAGCGACGACTTGCCCCTCGTCAACGCCCTGCGCGAGGCAGCGATACCACCAGCCGGTCGGACCCGAAGTTTTTCCGGTTGTGGAACGACATCGCACCACGAGCAAACGACGTTTTTCGGGATTGCCCTCTTGACCGTGAACTGGCTGACGGAGAGCCAGCCCGGCCGCGAAGCGAAGCTGCGTTACGCGGCCCGTCACCAACTTTTCCCCCAGGTGCTACGGATCGTGGAGGAATATGCCGAACGCCGGGTGACCTGGAACGGCTGTCATTGCGGAATCGAAACGGGTTGACTACCGCTTTGTGTATTTCTCGACCATCATTTTTGCCTCGTTGATCTTGATGGCGAGGTCGAAGCCTTAAACATCGCTGCCAACCTGAACTCCGGTGGATGCCGCTGTCTCTGCCCGTGCTCCTGACCCGTAAGTGTTCACCCCTACCACTTCGCCGCGCTCGTCCAATAGCGGTCCTCCGCTGTTACCGTGGTTGACCAATGCACTTGCTTGGAGAACCGGCGTCTCCTCATACGTGCGGTCAACCCCGCTGATTAAACCTTGGGTTGATGCCCCCGGTGAGCAGCCCTGTTTTCCCCGTGGCATCTCCACTGGGTATTCCGATGGCATATGCCACCGCTCCAGGCTTGACCTTGTTGGAATCGGGCAACCACCCGGCAGGAATTTTCCCTTGTCGCTCCGTCGGGGGGACGCTACAGGTCAGATTATCATGAGCGCCACGCCCGTTGGCGGGACTGAAGCGTTCCGCGTGAACCAGCCGCAGGTGATCTTCGAATCTTTCGGCGACGAAACCGTGTTGGTGAACCTGGACAGCGGCTTTTACTACAGCCTGGGGGGCTGCGCCGGCCGGGTGCTGGAGCTGGTTGAAACCGGGTCCTCGGTCTCCGACCTCGTCGGCCGCCTCCGCCGCGAGTTCAGCGGGGACCCGGCGGAGATCGAAACGTTGACCACGAGGTTCCTGGCGGAGTTGCGGGACGAGGCGATCCTGAGCCCGCGTCCAGCGGCCGCGAGCGCCTTGGTGGGGGCCGACGCTCGCCCCGACGCGGCGGGAGCTCCCCACCCACCGTTCCCGTCGCCCACGGTGGAAAAGTTCTCCGACATGCAGGGCCTCCTGCTGCTCGACCCGATCCACGAGGTGGACGAAGCGGGCTGGCCCCGTCTGCCGGCGACGACGCAACCGGGTTAATGCCAGCCATTTCTGCCGGTGAGGCCGCGCAACGGTTCTTCGACGACGCGCGGGCCGCTTTCGGAAGAACGGCGGTGGTGACGCGCGCGCTGCGGGTGGGCGGGCGGCCCCTGCGGCTGCGCTTCGGCTCCCGCGCCCTGGCCGAACGCCTCGGGCCGGCGTTTGCCCACCTGCCGGAGGGGAACGATGACGACCACGCCGCGCCGGATTTCACCGTGGATGCCTGGGACTCCGCCAGCAGCGGCATTCCGACGCCGGTCCCGCCGTGGGGCCGCGCCAACTACGGGCCGCACGGGGAGATCCGACCGACTGGCGACGCCTGGCCGCGCCCGCTCCGCGCCCGTTTCAACGTTCACGCCGGGATTCTGGGCATGGTGGACGCCGCGCGCCGGGCGGCGATCTGGTGGACCCGGGACGCCGCCCTCGTGCCCGACTACGAGCGCGGCGCGCCCTTCGCCCTCCTGCTCCACTGGTGGCACCTGCTCTGTCCACCCGCTCCCGGCGAGGGCGCACCCCCGGCTTGCGCGGTCCACGCCGCCGCCGTCGGCACCGCCCGGGACGGCGGGCTGCTGCTGGTCGGGCGCGGTGGTTCGGGCAAGTCCACCACGGCGCTCGCCGCCCTGGCCGCCGGGTTCGATTACGCTGGGGACGACTACTGCCTGCTCCAACCCGGTGCCGCCGCCGCGTCCGGCCCCGTGGCGGCCAGCCTCTTCGCCACCGGGAAGATGAGCGACGCGATGCTCGCGCGCTTTTCCGAATTCGCGCCCGCGGTGGTCAACCCGGACCGGGAACCGGGCGAAAAAGCCCTGCTGTTCCTGGCGCGGGAGGGGGAGTTCGCCGCCCGGCTCGTCCCCGCCCTGCCGTTGCGCGCCATCCTGCTGCCGGAGGTGTTCCCCGGCCGCGCGGAGACCCGGCTGGTTCCCGTCGGTCCGGCCGCGGCGCTCCAGGCTTTGGCACCAAGCACGGTTTTCCTGTTCCCGCGCGCCCCGGACGAGGGGGCGGCCCTGCTCGCGCAGTTGGCCGGCGTGACGCGCCGCCTGCCGGCGTTTCACCTCCAGCTCGGCGCGGACGCGGACGTGCGCCGGACGCCAGAGCTGCTGCGAAACCTGCTGACCCGCCTCCCGTGAACGCCGTCCCGCTCATCAGCGTCGTCCTGCCGGTTTTCAACGGCGCCCGGTTCGTGCCCGGCGCGGTGGCGTGCCTCCGCCGGCAGCCGCCAGACGCGGGCTTCCGTTTGGAAACCATCGCGGTCAACGACGCCTCGGACGACGACGGCCGGACCGCGGGCGCCCTCCTGACCGCCCACGCGGCCGGCGGGATTGACCGCGTCGTGACGCTCGGGGAAAACCTCGGGCCGGCCGGGGCGCGCAACGCCGGGGTGCGACGGGCGCGGGGCGAGTTCCTCGCGTTCCTGGACGTGGACGACCGCTGGCCGGCGGATCACCTCGCCCGGCTGCTCCGCGCGCTGGCCGACGCGCCGGACCTCGGCTTCGTCCTGGCCGTGACGCAGGTCCAGCGGCGGCGTGCGACGGCGGCTCCCGGCGACGACGAGGACGGTTTTGAGGACGCCGGCCCGGCCGGTCCGCTCCAGGTGCTCTCCGCGGGGTTGTTCCGGCGCGGCGCGTTCGAGCGGGTCGGCCCGCTGGACGAGCGGCTGCGCTTCGGGGAGGACGTGGACTGGTTCCTGCGCGCCCGGGAGCTGGGCGTTCGCCACGTCATGACGGACGCCACCGCGCTCCGCTACCGTTTGCACGGGGGCAACGTTACCCAGGATCGAGGAGCCGCCCGCCGGGGCCTGGCGCAGGCGTTGCACGAGTCGTTGCGGCGGCGCAAGGTCCCGGCGAAGGAGCACGGTCCGGCCGTTGACCACCCATGACGAACACCCCGTTGCTGCCCACCGTCAGCGTGATCCTCGCGGTGAAGGACGGCGCGCGGCACCTCGCGGCGGCGCTGGAGAGCGTCGTCGTCGCGCAGACGCACCGGCCGTTGGAAACCCTGGTCGTGGACGACCAGTCGGCGGACGGGACGCGCGCGATCGCGGAGAGCTTCGCCCCGCACGGCGTGCGTTTCATCGCCAACCCGACCCCGCTCGGCATCGCGGCCTCGCGCAACCTGGGCGTGGGGCTCGCGCGGGGGGAACTGCTGGCGTTCACCTCGCACGACGACCTCTGGGAACCGGAGAAGCTGCGCGTGCAGGCGGCGTTCCTCCGGGACCGGCCGGAAACGCTGTTCTGCCTCGCGCACGTCCGCTGCTTCGTGGACCCCGGCGAGGAGCTGCCGCGCAGCTTCCCGCGGGTGCGCCTCGGCGAGAGCGTGCCCGGCTACCTGATCGAGACCCTCGTGGCCCGCCGGGCCGCCTTCGCGCGGGTCGGCCCGTTCGACCCCACGCTGCGGCAGGCCGACGACACGGACTGGTATGCCCGCGCGCGGGACCTCGGCGTCGAGGCGGCGGTGCTGCCGGATTGTCTGGTCCGCAAGCGGCTGCACGCCACGAACCTGACTTACGGGCCGGAGCACGCCGGCCGCGCCCGGCGCGAGCTGCTGGAGGTGGCCCGCCGCGCCGTGGAACGCAAGCGCGCGGCTCGCGTTGACGTCGTCACCCGAAGGGAGGAAAACGCATGACCGTGAGCGTGATCGTGCCGGTGCGGGACGGGGCCGCGCACCTCGGCGACGCCCTGGAGAGCGTCCTGGCGCAGACGGACCGGCCGGCGGCGGAAGTCCTGGTCGTGGACGACGGCTCGCGGGACGGTTCCGCCGGGGTGGCGGCCCGCTTCGCCCCGCGCGGCGTGCGGTGCGTTTCCCAACCGCCAACGGGGGCCGCCGCCGCGCGCAACCACGGCGTCGCGCGGACCTCCGGCGACCTGATGGCGTTCCTGGACGCGGACGACCTCTGGACCCCGGGCGCGCTCTCCCAACGGTGCGCGGCGCTGGCGGAGGACCCCGCGCGGGACCTGGTGCTCGGCCGGGCGGAGCAGTTTCTCAGCCCGGACCTGGACGACGACGCGCGGGCCCGGCTGCGTTGCCCGGCGGGGAGCCTGCCGGGGTTTCTGCCCGGTGCGATGCTCGTGCGGCGGGAGGCATTCGCGCGCGTCGGGCCGTTCGAGACGCGCTGGGAGCTGGGCGAGTTCATCGCGTGGTTCTCCCGCGCCCGCGAGCTGGGGCTGCGCGAGCATCACCTCGACGCCGTGACCCTGCGCCGCCGCCTGCACGCGGGCAACCAGGGGCAACGGAAACGCGAACACTACGGCGACTACGCCCGCATCCTGAAGGCCGCGCTCGACCGGCGCCGGGCGGAGGGGCGACGGGCCGCGCTCCCGGCGCCATGAACCGACCGCGCCTTCTGCCCGCCGCCGACCGGCGGTTGCTCGCCCGGCTGCTCGGGGAGATGCCGCGGGGGCGACTGCTGCTCGGGGCCGCGCTCGCCGTCGGGCAGGCCGCGGCGATTTGGCCTACGGCGTTCCTGCTGCGGTTCACCTTTGACCGCGCCCTGCCGGCGGCCGACCCGCGCGCGTTGGGCCTGGCCGGGGCGGGGGTGCTGGCGGCGTCGCTGGCGCAGGCCGGGTTCACCCTGGGGGCGCGGGCCGTGACGCTGGACGTGGTAAAGGACGCCGTGGCCCGGCTGCGGGGGCTCCTCGTGGACGAACTCCTGGCCCGGCCCCGGGCGTTTCACCTCCGCGCGGACCGCGGCGCGCTGCACGCCGCGGTCGTGCAGGACACCGAGCGGCTGGATGACGCGGGCGTCGTGTTCCTCACGCAGTTCATGCCGGCGGCGGTGGGTGGGCTGGGTCTGCTCGGGGTGCTCGCCTGGCTGCACTGGCCGTTGTGCCTCGCCCTGGCGGCGCTGTGGCCGGTCCTGTTCCTGGCCGGTCGCCGGTTGCGGGGCCGGCTGCGGGCGGGCGTGCGGGCGTTCCACGCGGCGTTCGAGCGCTACAGCCAGTCCACGGGGGAACTGTTGCGCCGGTTGGACCTGACCCGGATGCAGGGGGCCGAGGCGGCGGAAACGGCCCTCCAGCGCGAGCGCATCGGCACCCTCCGCCGGGCTGGCCGCGCGGTGGCGTGGGAGGGGACGGTCCATCAAACCGGGCACGAGATTTTCGGCGTGCTGACCGGCTTGGCCCTCCTGCTCCTGGGCGGCGCGGCCGTGATCCAGGGGACGTTGACGGTCGGGTCGCTGGTTTCCTGCTTCTTCGTCGCCCGGGCGCTGGGCCACGCGCAGAACCAGCTCGTCGGCCTCGTGCCGAAGCTGCTGGCCGGCCACGACGCCCTCCGCTCGCTCGCCCCGCTGCTGCCGCTCGCCCCGGATGGCGCGGACGACCCGGCGTTCACGGTCCCGCCCTACGCCGGGAGGAAACCCCTGCCGCGCTTCGACGGCGGCATCGAGTTCCGGGACGTGACGTTCACCTACCCCGGCACAACGGCCCCCGTGCTGCGCGGCGTTTGCCTGCACCTCCGCCCCGGGGAAACGGCGGCGCTCGTCGGCCCGAACGGCGCGGGCAAGAGCACGTTGATCTACCTGCTGCTCGGATTCTACCGGCCGGCCGCGGGCGACCTCCGGGCGGGCGGCCAACCCTACGCCGACCTGGACCTCGCCGGGGTGCGCGCCCGGATCGGCGTGGTGCCGCAGTCGCCGACGTTTTTCCGCGGCACCGTGCGCGAGAACCTGACCTACGGCGCGCCGGCCAACGCGAATCCGCCCGGGGCCGCCGTCCGCCGCGCGTTGGAGCGGGCCGGGGCCGCGGGATTCGTGGCCGACCTGCCGGGGGGCTTGGAAACGGTCATCGGGGACGACGGCCTGCGGCTCTCCGGCGGGCAGCGCCAACGCCTCGCGCTGGCCCGCGCGCTGCTGCGCGAACCCGCCTTGCTCGTGCTCGACGAGCCGAGCACACACCTTGACCCCGCCGCCGTGGACACGCTGGTGAACGCCCTGCGTGCGGGGACGCCGCGACCGGCCGTCCTGCTCGTCAGTCACGACCGCGCCCTGGTGGCCCGCTGTTGCGGAGCGGGGGAGCCCGTTTATGAGCTGGGCGACGGCCTCCTGCACCGGGTGCACCGGACGGCGGCCGAGGCCGGGTTCTCCTCGCCGGCGCCCGCCGTCGTGGGCGCGTTGACCCCGGCAACGTCCCCGTGAACGCGACGTCTCCCCCCCTGCTCCACGCCCGGGCCGCCCCGTTGTCATGGAACGTCTGGCCCACGGCCACGCAAACCCTGCTGCTGCGCGCCGCCCTGGCGGAGGACGCCACCGGGGCGCTCGGGGCGTGGGCGCGGTGGCGGGACGCCGTGGACTTCGAGAACCTCGACTACGGCTCGCACCGGCTCCTGCCGTTGCTCCACCGCAACCTCGTCCGGCACGGGGCCGAGCCGCACCCGTGGTTCGGGCGCATGAAGGGGTTGCACCGTCACTCGTGGGTGCGAAACCAGCGGTTGCTCGCCGCCGTCGCCGGGTTGGCGCGGGCCATGCGCGAGGAGCTGGGCACCGGCGTGATGCTGCTGAAAGGCGCGGCCCTGGCAACGTGCGTTTACCCCGACGCGGGCCTCCGCCCGATGGACGACGCGGACCTGCTCGTCCCCCCCGCGGCGGTGCCCGGCGCCCTGGCGTTGCTGGAGCGGCGCGGCTGGAAACCCGTGGGCGGCTGGGCGGACACGGGCCGGCCCCTCGCGGCGATGCCCGCGCGCCGGCGGCGCTTCTCGCACGCGCAGAACTTCGTCGCGGAGGGCAACCACGGCCTCGGCGTGGACCTGCACTGGCGCGCCTTGAACGAGGCCGGCGTCGGCCCGGAGTCCAACGAATCCCTGTGGCCGCGCGCCCTGCCCGTGACCCTGCCGGACGGCACGCCGGTGCTGGCCCCCGATCCGACCGACCTGCTCGTTCACGTCTGCCTGCACGGCCTGCGCGCGAGCGCCGTGCCGCCGGTCCGCTGGGCGGCGGACGCGACGCTGCTCCTGCGCCGATCCGCGACGGCCACCGCCGGGACCGGGGCCGAGGGGCGCACGGCCGCCGTGGACTGGGAACGACTGCACCGCTTCGCGGTGACGCACGCCTTCACCCGGCGGCTTGGCGCCGCGCTCGATTTCCTCGCCGACACCCTGGACGCGCCGGTGCCGGAGGACACCCGCGCCCGGCTGCGGTCACGCCTGGCGTCGTGGGGCGAGCGGGAGGAATTCCGGGTGGTCGTCGGCGGGGAGTGCCCGCCCGAGATCGGCCTGGGCGGGCGGCTCGCCTACCGGCTGCTCCGCCTGCGTTCGTCCCCGGAGGCCGGGGGAGCCGCGGGGGCGACGGTCGCGGGCTGGCGGCTCGCGGCGGATTATTTCTGCGTTCGCTGGAACGTTCCCCACCCGGTTCTCCTGCCCTTCGGCGCGGGCTGGCAGGGCGCGCGGCGGGCCTGGCGGCTGGCGGCCTGGTGGCTGCGGCGCCGGACCCGCGCTTCCGCACGGCAAGGACGTTGATCTGGTGGTTCGAGTCGGAGATACGTTCTCAGAACCGCACCGCGAACCCGCCGAAAACGTTCAGGTCCGGCGCGGCGCGGGTAAGGCCCCAGAACCCGCTGAGGTCCACGGCCACGTTCTTGCCCAATTGGTAAACCAGCCCCGTGTCGGCCGTGAGCACGAGGGGGTCCAGGTCGGCTGACCGGCTGGAAACCGCGGAGGCGAACTCCGCGTAGGCGCTCAACTTGCCCTCCAGGATGCCGGGCACGGCGCGGGTGAGGCCCGCGTTGTTGGAGAAGAGCGCGTGGTGGCCGTCGTTGTCGCCGTTGTAGAGCACGTCCAGGCGGGTATAGCCGAAGAGGTTGAAGCCGGCCGGCAGGTTCAGGCTCACGGGCAGGGAGAACCCGCCCTCGACGCGGCCGTTGCCGATGACGCGGCTGGCCGTGGGCGGCTTGAGAA
>CAXTFX010000033.1:0-17206 GCA_964243185.1 uncultured Chthoniobacterales bacterium | reverse complement strand
GCGCGGGCGAAGGGCAGGAGGCCGGTCTTGTCGGTGACGGAGAGGAGGGCGCGGGTGACTTTCATGAGGTTAACGGGGTTTCGTCAGGGTTCACGCGGCGTCGGCGTCGCGGCCTCCGTCCGGGGCGGCAGGGGGACGACGCTTTCCAACTGCGCGCGCGCCGCCCGCTGCTGCCGGGCCACCATGAGGATACCTGCGTAGAGCAGCAGGAATCCGGCGGCCAGCGCGACGAAGGCGCGCGGGGCCACGGCGGCGACGACGGGAACGGGCGTTTCGGGGCGGCTCATCGGCGGGGGTGGGCCGAACATACGGGCGGGGCCGGGGCCGCAAAGCCTTTTCTCCTCCGCCCGACCTCTCCCACCCGCCCCGGATGCCGCCGACCCTGACCGACTTGGAAACGTTCCTCGCCGACGCGCTGTCCACCGCGCGGTTCCCGCCGGAGGACCCCCGCGGCCTCTGGCGACCGGGGGCGGACCCCGCGCGCCCGGTGGCCCGGCTCGGCCTCGCGCTGGAGACCTGGCCGGGACTCGCCGCCTGGGTGGAGGACGAACGGCTGGACGCCCTCTGGCTGCACCGGCCCTGGCGCCTGGCGGAGTCGTGCCCGCCGCTGCCTGAAACCGTCGGCGTCCTGGCGCACCACCTCGCCTTTGATGACCGGCTGACCACCGGGTTGAACCCGCGGCTGGCCGACGCGCTCGGGTTCGCGGGCCCGCCCGCGCCGTTCGCCGAGAAAGACGGCCGCCCCCTCGGGATGGTCGGCCGCCTAGCCGACGCCGGGGCGGTTTGGGGCACGTTCGCCCGGCGGGTTGGGGAAACGTTCGGCGGCCAGGACGAAATCACCCCGCCCGCCCCCGCGCCGGGCGACGACGGGTCCCGCCCCCCGCTCGTCGTCGCCGTGGTCGGAGCGATGAACGACGCCCTCGTCCGCGCCGCCGCCGCCCGCGGGGTGCGCGCCTACGTCACCGGTCAATGGCGCCAGCCGGCGGCGGCAGCCGTGCGCGAGACGGGCATCGGCGTGGTCGCCGTCGGTCACGCCCGCTCCGAACGCTGGGGCGTGTGCGCGCTGGCCGGGCTGCTGCGCGAGCGTTGGGCCAGGTTGGACGTGCGGGTCGCCCCGGGGAGTTAGCCAGCCGGATTTTGTTGACGGATCACGCGGTCCCGCGGGAAACCCGGCTCCCAGGCGCTCCCGACCAAGCGAAGCCGAACCTCGGCAGGGTCGAGCGGATGAAACCAGCGAACGGTTGTGACATGGGCTCCGGGCCTAGTTGGTTTGAGACGCTAACCCCCGCTCTCCCGGAGGACATATTCCCCGATTTTTACGTTGCTGTGGTGATCGAGGACGTGTTGGCGCGCGGCCTGGGCCATCCGCGACAGGCGCGGCTTATCCGCGAGCGCCTGGCGGGCGACCCGGATCAGATCGTCGTCCTCCATGCCGTAGTAGAAGCCGTGAATCCCTTCAAGCAACGGCTGGTGCCGCCGGATGGAGGGATAGTTCATCAGCGGCACCGAGCCGGCCAGGCAGACCTCATAGTGGCGGTAACAATCCCAACCGCTGCCCTCCGGCGACCAGACCAGCCATGACTGCGCGATGAGCTTCCAGAACTCCTCGATCGGCACATGTTGGTCGAGCAGCAAGACCCGGACGCCCTCGGCCCGCAGCCTTCTCAACAACTCGAGTCCCGTCACCCGCACCGTCGAGTGCCGCCAAGTGCCGGAGAAAAACACGTCGTGGCATTTCTCCAACGACTCGAACGCTCCAAAGTCGAACTTCCCGGGATCAACCTGCCCGGGGCGCCGGAAGCCAAGCGAGACGGGCCGAAGCTTGGCCGCCAGGGGCTGGAACCGCGGGTTTGCGGGGAGGTAGGCATATTCCTCGTGGGGCGGCTGGATCCGCTGGAAGGTGGTCCAAACGTTCTGTGGCAGCTCTCGCTTGAAATACAGGTCGCAGCTCGCGAGCAGGGCCGTGTCGCGGGGGGCAATGGTGGACTCGTCATGCCAGTCCAGCACGACGAGCCGTTGGCCTTTAGTCCGCGCGCAGACGCACCAGACGATGAACCGGCCCATCAACCACCGCAGGGCATTGACCACCGCAGGCATGTTCCGGCGGTAGATGAACCGGCCCATGCACCGGCACACCAGCAACTCGTAATCCCCACCCCGGACGGCCCGGTAGATGCGAACTCCCTGGGTCAGGATGTGCTGGAGCCGGCGGACCATGCCTTCCTGGGTGCGGTCAGCGAAGGTGGTATTAATGAAGGTGGCCGACTCTGGCCTCACCAAGCTGACCAGAGGAGCGTTGCTAACTTCTAAGATACGGGGCGCGGAGGTTTCCATCAGTCGGTTCCAGCGGGTCGGGCGGGATTCGCCCTCATCTAGGTCGGCGGCCGGCCGGCGAGCGAGGCCCTTATAGCGACGAGGCCTTTCACGGTCAAGCGGGCGCCGGTGAACCGCGGCACCCAGGCCAGCGCGGCGACGCGCAAGCGGGTGCGCGGACCCTCGTGCGCCGGTTGCGGTTGGCCGGGTAAACGGGCCGTGCTCACCGCACCCCGGGAGTCGGCCCGTCTAACCCGCCGGCGCCCCGTGCTCGTCCAGCCGCCCGAACCGCCGCAGCTCCGGCCAGACCACCGCGGCGACGAGGACCACCAGCACCGTCCCCACCCCGCCGGACACCACCGCGGCCACCGGCCCGAACAGGCTCGCCACGAGGCCGCTCTCCAGGCTGCCGAGCTCGTTGGAAGCGCCGATGAAGATGGCGTTGACCGCCGCCACCCGGCCGCGCATCGCGTCCGGCGTCAGCAGCGGGACCAGCGTGTGGCGCACCACCACGGAGACGTTGTCCATCGCCCCGCAGAGGAACAGCATCCCCCAAGAGACGGCGAAGTTCCGCGAGAACCCGAACCCGACCGTGGCCAGCCCGAAGCCCGCCACCGCCCAGAGCAGCGCCCGCCCCGCGCGGGCCAGCGGCGGCCGGTGCGCCAGGAACAGCGCCATCGCGACGCTGCCGACCGGCAGCGCCGCCTGCAACGCGCCCAGCCCCTCCGGCCCGACGCGCAGGATGTCCTTGCAATACACCGGCAGCAGCGCCGTCGCCCCGCCGAGCAGCACGGCGAAGAGGTCCAGCGTGATCGCGCTGAGGATCAGCGGGTTCCCGGTCACGAACCTCACCCCGGACAGCACCCCCGCCGCCGTCCGCCCGCCCGGCGGAGTCACCGGCGCCGGCGCGGCACCCCCCTCAACCGCCCCGGGCCCCCGCACCCCCGCCATCAGCCCCGCGCAGAGCAGGGCGGTGAGCACCCCGAAGGCGAACACCGGCCACGCCCGGCCCGCCGCCGCGATGGCCAGCCCGCCCAGCCCGGGCCCGAGCGCGGCGGAAAGCTGGAACAGCCCCGAGTTCCACGCCACCGCCGTCGGCAGGAGCGGCCGGGGCACCAGACCCGGCAGGAACGCCCCGCTCGCCGGCCACAGGAACGCCCGCGCCGCCCCGCTCATCGCCAGCCACGCATAGGTCAGCCACACCGGCGCCCCCGTAAACGAGCCGACCGCCAGCCCGAGGCTGCTCGCGGCGGCGGCCAGTTGGGTCCACAAGATGATCGTCCGCCGGTCGCGCCGGTCGGCCAGTTGCCCGGCCGGCAGGGTGAGGAACAGCATCGGCCCGATCTGCGCCAGGCCGACCAGCCCGAGCGCCAGCGCGGAATTCGTCCGCTCGTAGAGCTCCCAACCGACCGCCACCCCGAGCATCTGCTGGCCCAGCGCCGCCACGAACCGGCCCAGGATGAACCGGCGGAACGCCCGCACCCGGAGCACGGCGTAGCGGCCGGGGTCCCCCGCGGTCCCGCCGTTCATCCGGGCCGCCCCCCCGGGTGGTTCTGGATGGCGCGGATCGCCGCGAGCCGTTCCGCGGTCAGGCGGGCGAAGGAAAAGCGTTGCACCCAACCCAGCCCGCCCGCGCGCAGGCGGGCGCGGAGCCCGTCGTCGGTGAGCAGGTCGCGCAGGGCCGCGGCCGCGGCGTCGGGATCGTCGAAGTTCACCGTCCGCGCGTGGCCGCCGGTGACCTCGGCCATGACGGGGATGGCGTTGACCACGGAGGGCGTCCCGCAGGCCATCGCCTCCGAGACGCAGCGGCCCCAGGTCTCCTCCCGGCTGGCGAGGACGTGGGCGCGGGCCTGCCGGTAGAGCGGGGCCAGCCAGCCCTCGTCCACCCAGCCGAGGAAGCGGACGTCCTCCCCCACCCCGAGCCCGGCCGCGTGGGCGCGGGCGGCGTCCAGCCCGCCCTCCCAGCCGCCGCCGACCATCGCCAGCGGGTGCCGGGCGCGCCGGTCCGCCGGCAGCCGGGCGTAGGCGGCGAGGAGTTTCCCGGCCTGTTTGTAGGGATAAAAATTGCTCACCCAGAGCAGATAATCGCCCGCGGGCAGACCGAATTCCGTGGAAACGTTCCGGCTTTCGTCCGGCGGCGCCGTCGGGCAGAACCGGGCGTGGTCGAGCCCCTCCGGGCTGACGAGCAGGCGGGGGCCGCAGCCGGGCTCGACCGCCCGAATCTGCGCGGCGGCGAACTCCGAGTTCGTGATGACCAGCGCCGCCCCGCGCAGGCTTCGGCCCACCACGAGCCCGCGGTAGAGGCGCCGGGCGAGGCCGACGCGGTTACCCGTGGAAAGGTGCTGGAGGGAGAACAGGTGCATGGCCACCGGCAGCCCGGCCCGCCGCAGGGGCACGAAGCCCACCGTCAGCAGGGCGTCCGCGCCCAGCCGCCGGGCGTGGGCGGGCACCCGGAAGTGGTCGGCCCACAGTCGGCCGCGCAGGTCGTCGTTGGCCGGGTGATCGCGCACCACGGTGACGCGGGGATCCGCCGGCAGGCTCCAGGGCTGGTTCGGACCGGCGAAAATGACCCAGCTCAAGCCGGGATCATGGACCAGGGAATGGCGGACGAACCCGGCGAACAACGTCGTCAGACCGGTCCGGCGCCGCGGGTGCTCGCAGAGGGTAGAAAGGGCCAGCTTCAAAGCGGGACGCGACGGAGCAACGGCGGAAGGTTAGACCCCCCGTAACCCGTCCAGCCCGTTCGGTAAAGACAACCAACTTCCACCGCCGGTCGCCGGCAGACTTGCGCTCCGGGTGGCAGGCGTGGTCTGCTCCACGGGAACACCCGCATGCAGGAGCTGTCCGCCCCTTTACCCCATAGGATCCTCTGGCTGCCCGCCCATCCCACGGCCGGCGCCGCGAGCATGGATCGCCACTGGCGTGAGTTAGAACAGGCTCGTCAACAATGGCTCGTCCACGCCACACCGGGGCCGGCCCTCCACATTAGTTGTCCCCTGGGCCGGCCACCAGAAAGCACGCACCGCGCGGGTCGGTTGCGACGGGGATGGGAAAAGTATTTTGCCTACCCGGCTCTCGCCCGCCGCGCCGTGGCAGCTACCGGACCAGACCTCGTGCACGTGCTCGACCACTCCTTCGCCCATCTCCTGCGTGGGGTTGCCAACGGCGCCGGACGCCGCCCCTTCACGGTTGTCACCGTCCATGACCTCGCCCCGTTGCGCGAGGACGGGGGAGCCGACCTGAGCACCCACCAGCGCGAACGGTTCCGACGCACGGTGAGCAACGTCCGTTTAGCCGACTTGGTGCTCGCCGACTCGCGTCACACCGCGGACGACGCCGTTGGCCTGCTCGGGGTGGTGGAGAACCGGGTGAGGGTGTTGTCGCAGGGGGTCAACGTGCGGCACTTCGCGGAACGGTCGCCGCCCGGCTTCAGCCTACCGGACTGGTTTGGACGGTTACCGGCCGGCCGGCCGGTAATCCTCAGCGTCGGCGTAACGGCCTCGCGGAAAAATCTGGACCTCCTCCCGGCCGTGTTCCGGGAACTGGGAAGACCTGCGTGCCTCTTGCGCGTGGGCGAGATGCTGCCGGACACCCTGCGGACGGAACTGACGGCGGTGCTTGGGACGAATGGCCTGGTCGAATTGGGCAGAGCGTCGGAAGACGACTTGCGCGCGGCTTACCAGCGGGCCGACGCGCTACTGTTCCCTTCCCTTCTGGAGGGCTTCGGCTTCCCGCTGCTGGAGGCGATGGCCGCGGGCTGCCCGGTGGTAAGCAGCAACGCCAGCAGCCTGTCGGAGGTTGGCGGCGAGGCGGCGCTCTATTTTTCGCCGGACGACCCGGGCGGCGCAGCCGGGCACCTACGGCGAGTGTTCGAGGACGAGGCGTTCAGAAGGGAGTTGACGGCGCGCGGCCAAGTCCGAGCGGAGGAACTCTCCTGGGAACACCACCTTCGCAGGCTTTGCGATCTCTACGCCAACACACCAGTTCCCAACCGTCGGCAAGAACCATGATCGCGCTCCGTTACTCCTGATACCGGCCCGTTTATGCCTGGCCCCCCGAATCCCCCACGTCCCCGGCTCTTGGTGGCCAGCATGACCTACGTCGTGGATGAGAACCGCAAAAAGCTTTCCGCGCTGGCCGCCGAAGGCTTCGAGTTGATCTGTGCGACACCCGAGACGGTTGAGTCCTTCGGCTTGCAAGCCCGCGTGCGCGCCCAGCAGTCTCCACAAGATTACCGGCTCGTGCCCCTGCGGGCTTTTGGTCAGGTGCGCGGTGGCACACGCTTCGGCCTGGGCGGGCTCGGACGGCTGATGAGGGAAGTGCGGCCAGACATCGTCCTCGCCGAGGCGGAACCCTGGTCGCTGTTGCGATGGCAGCTTTGGGTCCTGCATCGCTGGCACTGCCCGGCGGCGCTTTTTGGGGAGTTCACCTGGGAAAATTTGCGGCGGCCGGGCTGGAAGGGGCGCGTGTTGGACACGGTCTATCGCGCGGCCGTCGGCACGAGCGACTTCTTCGTGGCCGGCAACCAGGAAGCCGGGGAAATCTTGCGCGGGGCGGGACTGCACCCAAGCCGGTTACTGGTTTCCCCACAAATGGGCGTTGACGAGACGCTTTTCACACCCCCGCGTTCGCCCGACGAAAAGCGCACCGCCCGTGAGACGATTGGGCTGCCGCCCGACGCGTTCCTGGTCGGGTTCTGCGGCCGGCTTGAGGAGATGAAGGGCGTGCTGGATCTGGTCGCCGCCGTCGCACGGCTGCGCGCCGGCAGTTCGCCGCACGATGTCCGCTTGGTGTTGCTCGGAGAGGGTTCCCTGCGGGCGGCATTGCCGGAGCAGAGTTGGTTGTATGTGCTGCCGCCCCGACCACACACGGAAGTTGGCGATTTTCTGCGGCTGTTGGATTTGTTCGTTCTGCCGAGTCGAGAATGGAAGCAGGGCGGAACGGTGTGGAAAGAACAGTTCGGCCATGTGCTCATTGAGGCGATGGCCTGCGGGGTGCCCTGCCTTGGGTCCAGCTCCGGGGCCATCCCCGAGGTCATCGGCGATGCGGCCTGCATCTTCCCGGAGGGCGACGTCATGGCGTTGACGGAACTCCTGCGTCGCAGCTTGGATCCCCCGGACAACTTGGCGAGGACGGGCGCCACGCAGCGGGACCGCGCCCTGTCGGTTTACACCAACACGGCTTTGGCGCGGAGGTGGGCAGAGTTCATCGTCCGCCAGCGGATCACGGCATCCCGGCCGAGATTTGGGTGAAGTTCCTCCTGGACGAACTCCGGGGGAATTTATCCCGTAGTCCGGACGCGGGCTCACAGGCCGTTGATCTTCCCTCTTCCGCATGAAGCCCCGGGCCGTTTCCCACCCGCTGGTCGTGCTGACGGATAGCGACATCCGCTCGGCCGAGGGCCGGCCCCGGCGCATTTTCGATTCCGGCCCCCTCCGGCGCCGGCTGCCGTCGGCGCGCTACGCTGTGTGGATGACGGCCCGGGACGACGTGGACCTCGACCGCCGGCTCAACCGGCTGGGCAGCCAGCGCTTTCGCCGGGTGCTGCAGCGCGTCATTGGCCTGCTGTTCGTCCTGCGCCAGTTGCCCGCCCTCCGCCGGGCCCCGGTCGTGTTCTGCCTGGCCCCGCACCACTTCTGGTGGCTGGCGCTGCTCTGGCGGCTCGGGCTGCTGCCGACCCGGGGCAAGACCATCGCGGCGGTGTTCTCCCGCTCGCGACCGTTCCTGGCGAAGCTGGCGCTGGTCAAGCGGCTGCCCCCGGCATTCCAGCCGTTCTTCATGGTGCCGCGCCAGATCGAGGACCTGCGCCGGGCCGGTTGTCCCGGGGACAAGGTCCACGGCTTCACCTGGCGCATTGACACCCGCTGGTTTCAGCCCGCCCCGCGGCGCCCGGGGGCCGGCGATTACCTGCTCTGCCCGGGGATGGCCTACCGGGATGAGGGGCTTATCCGGGCGCTGGTCGGCCGCACCCCTCTGCGGCTCATCCGGGCCACGCGCACCGCCTCCCTCGTCGAAGCTTACCGGCGGCTGGCGCCGAAGCCCGGAACGTTCGATTTCCGGCTGGTGCTCGACCACCACGAATACCTGGACCTGCTCCAGCAGGCGGCCCTGGTCCTCCTGCCCATCGCCACCAGCGACGAGCCGGCCGGCCTGACCACCGCGCTGGAGGCGATGGCGTGCGGGGTGCCCCTCCTGGCCAACACCTCCTACGGCGTGGATGAATTGTTGGCCGACGGCTACCATCGCGCCCCACTCCCGGATAACTCCCCCGACACCTGGTTGGCGGCCATCCGCGAGGTGCTCAAGGGGCGGGCCATCACCGCCGCCGACCGCCGGCGCGCCCGCACGCTGGTGACCTCGCGCCACGGGCTGGGTTCCCCGGACGACGTCCCGGACTTCGGGGAGATTCCCGCCATCCGCCCGCTGTTGACGCGCCCGTCAACCCCCGGCACGGACCCCGCGTAAGGTTCTTGGCAACCGCGGCGAGGTGGCGGAGAATTCTGCTCCGTGGCGGCGAGGGAGCCTCTCCTCCCCCTGGCGTTCACGTCAACCCGGGTCCCCATGATCTCCCACACGCAGTCCCTCGAACACCACCGTTCCCACGGAGACGCCCTGCGCGGGGTGTCCGCCTCGCGCGCGTTCCTGCCCTTCGTCGTCTTCCTGCTGGCCTCGGGTTGCGCGCTGGTCCTGTCCCACGTCCTGTCCAACGAGTCGTCCAACCCCGTGGCGGTGCTGCTGCTCATCACGGGCATCGTGCTGTCCTTTTACGCCTTGATGCGGCCCTGGCAGGCGTTCCTGCTGTTCGTGTGGTTGTCCGTCTGCGTGGACACCTTGAAGCGGATCACCTACGCCGCCTCGGACATGGGCTTTTTCGACGTCGCCGAGATCCTGCTCATGCCCATCCTGCTCATCGGGGCGCTTTACGTGCGGATCATTGCCCTCCGTTGGTTCGGGCGCCAGGACGACATCACCCGAGTTGACTACAAGAAGTTCCTGCCCGTGCTGGGACTGAGCATTCTCGCGCCCCTGGCGATGCTGAAGAAGTCCGGCATGTCCCTCAGCGCGCTCTCGCAGAACTACGCCTTCATCTGCTACATCCCCGCCGCGCTGGCCATCCCCCACCTGCTCAACCAGCCGGAGCGTTGGAAGACCTTTGCCCGACATATGTTCTGGATCGGCATCGTGGTCGGGGTTTACGGCCTGATCCAGGTCGTCCACGGCCCGTTCGACTTCGAGCGCATCTACATGGAGAGCGGGCTGACGACCACCATCAGCTCGATGGATGGCGACCGCTTCCGACCCTTCAGCCTGTTGAACACGGGACCAACGTTCGCGGGCATGATGGTCATCAGCGCGCTCTTTGCCCTCTACCAGGTGTGCGCGCCGGCCGGTCGCCTGAACCTGGGCAAGGGGGTGCTGCTCTGGTTGGGTTTCTGCATGGCGGTGTGCATCCTCTCCACCCAACGCGGCCCGGTGCTCTGCGGAATGATGGTGTTTGCCCTGTTGCCCCTGTTTCACCGGCCGCGCCTGCTGCAAGGGGCGTTCCTGGTGGGCGTGGCGCTGTTCGCCCTGATGGTCTGGCGCATTGACGACGTTTGGGCCTGGGTCGTGCGCGTGGACCAGAGTCTCATCGCCATGAACTTCGGTGACGCCGTGCAGGACCGTGCCAGCCTGCTGACCTTCGGCGCCCGCGTGGACAGCTTCCACATGCTCTATGACCCGGACATTTGGACGCCCTTCGGCGGCGGGATGGGCTCCGACGTGGGCGGCGGTCACGACCTGCTCACCAACCTCGTCTCCTGGATCGGCTACGTTGGTCTCACCGTCTTCGTCGTCATGTTGGCAGCGCTCATCGGCATCACCGGCAAGCTCCTGCGCCAGTTGCGCGACTGCGGCAACGGCCCCGCCCTGCTCTGGGCGCAGGTCAACCTGGCCGTGCTCGTCTACATCATCATCTGGAGCCTGCTTTTCGGCAGCGTCATCCACATCAGCCGGATGAACTTCTTCTTCGGGCTCTCCGTGTGCAACCTGCTGTTCCTGCACCGCAACCCCACCTTCCTGCAACCCGCCGAGTTCGAACCGGAGTCCGAGTTGCACGCGCAGGTGGAAATGGACGCCCCCGAGCGGACGCCTGCCGCTCAGTTCGCCAGCGCCAAGCGGTAAGCCGCCAGGGTGCCGGCGGTGAATTTTTCCCAAGAGAACCCCGCCGCCCGGGCCAGCGAGCGGACAGCCAGGCGGGCGCGCAGGTCGGCATCCGCGTCCAGCCGGCCCAAGGCTTCCGCCAGGCCGTCGCCGTCGTGTGCGTCCAGCATGATCCCCGCGTCGCCGACGACCTCCGGCAGGGAGGAGTTATCGCTCGTGACGACCGGCACGCCGCAGGCCATCGCCTCCAGCGGCGGCAGCCCGAAGCCTTCGTAAAGGGACAGGTAGAGGAACGCCCGCGCCCCGGCGTAGAGCGCCGCGAGATTCTCGTCCGCCACGAAGCCGGTGAACACGATGCGCTCCCGCGCCTCGCCGCTGGCCGCGTGCGCCGCGAGGATTTTTTCCGTCATCCACCCCAGGTCGCCCACGAGCACCAACCGCGTTTCCGGCCCGACGTGCCGCGCCCGCACCGCGGCGACGAACGCGCGGATGACGGCGTCGAGGTTCTTGCGCGGCTCCAGCGTGCATACGCTCAGGAAGTAGGGTGCCTCCGCCGGAATCCCGTAGCGCGCCCGCGCCGCCGCCAGCACCGTCGGGTCGGCCACCGGGTGAAAACGCCCGTCCGCCGCCAGCGGCACCACCAGCGCACGCGCCGGGTCGCACCGGCTGTGGGCCAGCAGGTCGCGCCGGGTGGACTCCGAGATGCACAACGCCCAATCCTCCGGCGTGAAGCTCGCCGCCTGCCAGCGCGCGTGCCGGATGGGCTGCGGCAGGAAGAACTCCGGGTGCCGCAGCGGGATCAGGTCATACACCGTCCCGAACGCCCGCAGGTTCGGGTAACGCCGCACCCACGCCGGGATGAACGCCCCCGTCGCGTGGTAAACCTGCGCCGCCCGCGCCGCCGCCGGCTCCGGCTCCCGGAACAACCACCGGCACGCCGCCCACGCCGCCCGGCCGACCACCGGGAAGTGTTTCCCGCCGTGGTTGACGAAGTATTCCGCGCACCCCCGCTCCGTTTCCCGCAATACCCCGCCCAACGGCCGCACCGGCGCCGGCAGCCGCGGCCCGGCGAAGCGCACCCCCCGCGGACGCAACGCCCGCTCCCAGTGCGCCCGCGCGTGGGCGTGGTGCTGCGCCGCGCACACGGTCAACGCGCACTCCGCCGGCTCGCCGGCCAGCCCCTCCGTCAGCCGCTCGACGACCCGGAAAATGCCCGTGACCCCCTTGCCCCGTCGGCTCGCGTCCGTGACGGCGCCGAGGACAGAGATGTCGAGGAGGACGTTGAGCATGGTGGATACAGCGGGAGCGGACCTGCCCCCGAGTAAATGCGCGGATAGTTCACGCGAACTGCGGAAACTTCTCAGGGGTTTAGCGGTGCAATTGTTGTGACTAACGCGGCGTGTTCGGGCAGGCCATCTGGGTGTTCGACTTTGCAGCGCTCCGGCGTGGCGAGAATGTGGCGTTGGAACCAAGGCTGCCGCTCGTCGTCAACCAGGAAGCAAGGGTGATTGCACAGGAACTTCGGGACGTCTGCGATGTGGAGGTCCGGGTAGAAAGTCGCCTGCACCGTGGAAAAGTTGAACTCCGTCGCCGCCACCGGCCCGGCGTCAGGCGCGAAAGCCAATTCTCGGTCGAGCACCAGCCAGACCCGGTTGTCGTGCCCATCGTAACGGCGCTTGGGCCAGTAGCTGGACGGCGAGTCACACACCAGCGGCAGAACATCCCGACCCGCCAGCTCAAACTGGGCCAGCCGTTCCCGCAAGGCCGCGTAGCCATCCGACAGCCGCACGGCGGAAACCAGCGGCCAGCCTGCCAGCAAACTGCCCGCTGCGCCCAACGCCGCCCGCCCCGCCAGTCCCGAGGCCCACCGGCGCCCGAACGCGGCGAGACCCGCCGCATAGAGGATGGTGAAACCCGTTACGCTCGGGATGAAGTAGCGGTGCAGGAAAACCGGCCGGCCCACGCGCGCGAGAACCCAGCCACCCAGCGGCGCGACCACCAAGGCTACTGCCAGCACGAGCAGCGCCCGCCTCAGTTGGAGAACCGCAGGCAGCGCGGCGGCGCGGGCTGTCACCGCTGGGGGCTGGGAGCGACACATGAAGAGGCGCGCCACCAAGCCCGCCGCCGCGAGGACACCTAACACCAAGCCGACCCGCGCGGGCAAAGTTAGGACATGCAGCATCCTTAGAGCTAAGTCTTTGGTCTCCTGGTCGTAATATACCGACGGGGCAAGTTGCCCGTAAACACGCGCCAAGTCCGTGGCGCCTGGTCGGGGCAGTTGCAGGTTGCCCGTGAGCACCTTCGATTGCCGCAGAAACGCCGGCAGCCACAGCGCGAACACCGCCGCCCCGGCCGTCCCGGAAAGGGCCAGCGGCCACACCCGTGCCCGCAGCCGCCGGCCCGCCACCAACGCCGCTGCCGTGAACACGCCGCTGTAAAGCAACCCAAACGGATGTGTCAGCGCCAAGGCCGCGTGGACGAGCGCATTCTGCCATAGCCCGCGTCCCTCCCCCGCGAACCAGCGCGCGTAGCAACCGATCCCCAGCGCCGTCAACCCAAACAGGAGGGCGTAGAAGCGGAACTCGCTATTCTGGTAGAGCACCAACGTTGAGCCGCACGCCGTCCATCCCACCGCGACCATCGCTGGCCGCGTCTCCCAGGCGCCCCGCAGCACGTGGTAGAGCGCGATCAGTCCGACGGTGACATACCCGACGCTCAACAGCCGAAAGGTCCACTCCCCCGGCGGCGCCACCTGCCCGACCGCCCAAGCCAGCACAAAAGGCAGCGGCCCGCCGCCGTCAGCCCCGTGACTCAGGGCCGTCAGCGCGTGCGGCAGGGAAGGGTCCGTCGCAAGCAGGAAAGTCACCAGTTCGTCCATCCAGAACGGCCGGCGGGCGCATACCAACGCGCCGTGTGCAAGCACGTAGGCACCCAGCAGCCAAGGGAACGCTTTCCCGAGCAGGGCAAGGCTTCGGCTAGGTGGCGGTGGCGCAGGCAATGGGAGGGCAGTCAATGGTCGCACGCTCGACGATAAACCGACAACGTCTCGCACCCCGTGCGCTCCCAGGAAAACCTGGCCACCCGGGCCAACGCACGCCGGGATAGCTCCTCCCGCCGGCGCGCGTTTTCCAAGATCTCCCCGCCCGTGCAAACCGCTCAGGCGCGCCCGAGCAGCTCCCCCAGGACCTCGCGCGTCAGGGCGGGCGAGAAGTTCTCCCGGATGGTTTCCCGGGCGGCCTCTCCCAACCGCCGGCACGCCGCGCGGTCGGCCCAGAGTTCCCGGACGATCTCCGCGAACTCCGCCGCGTCCCGGGCGACGCGCCCGTTCACCCCGTCCACGATCGGGGTGCGCGGCGCGGCGTTGGCGAGGACGACGGCGGGGACGCCGCGGGACATGGCCTCCACCACCTTGACCAGTTGCCCGGTGCCGCCCAACAGCGGGCAGACCAGGAAGGCGGCGTCGCGGAACAACTCGTCCAGGTCCGGCACGAAGCCCAGCCGCCGGACTCCCGGCTCGTCCACCACCTGCTCGCACACCGCCCCGGTGACTTGCAGCTCAAAGTCGGGGACCCGCCCGCGCACCGTGGGCAGCACGCGGCGGGTGAAGTAGTAGTAACCTTGCAGGTTGAACGGGTTTGGCCCGGTCGTGAACAGGGCGGGCCCGGCGTAGGTGTTGCCGGGGTCGGCGCAGGTTTCCACCATCGGCAGGTGGGTCACGCGCGTCTGCCGCGTGCGGGCGGCCATCGTGGCCGCCTCCGCGGCGTTGATGGCGATGGTCTCGTCGAAACGGTCGTAGATGGCGAACTCGCGCGGGTCCGGGACAAGTTTACGCCGGGTGTAGAAATCCTCCGCCAGCAACTCCGGGTCCAGCGCCGCCCCGGGCGGCAAACGCTTCGGCAGCCGGGAATCCACCGCGGCCCACATCTGGCGGTTCACCGTGACGAGATCAATCGTGTCCACCCAGCGGCGGGGTCCGCCCGGGCCGGGTTCCCCCGCGAGGAGCCGGTGCCAGGTGGCAAAGAAGAACAGCACGACGTCCGGGGCATGGTCCGACAGCCGCCGCGCGAACCAGCGCCGCATGTCCGGCAGCGTCCACAGCGGGTCGTCCAGCGCCGGGCTGATCCCCATCCCGCGCAACGCGCGGTGGCCCGCGCGACGCAGGAAGTTGTTCGCCCAAGGAACGGCGTAAACCTCGCTGGCCTGGACCAGTCCCGTCTGGCGCAGCCCCGCGAACTCCGCTTCCCGCGGGGCGCCGAGCGTCAGCGCGTCGGTGCTCAGGAACACCACCTCGCAGCCGTGCGCGCGCAACCCCGTCAGCAGGTCCAGCATCCGCCGGTGGAAACCGGAACGCGGGGGCCAGGGGCACTCCGTGGAGAAGACGAGGACCCGCTTCATGGCCTAGCGGGAGACCAGCCGGCGCCACCACCGCAACGCCGCCCAGCGCACGTTCGCCGACAGCATCACCAGCCCCAGCCGCAGCCGCGACTCGCCGAGGCGGGACCGGGCGAGCGCGGGAAGCTCACGAAGATCGCGGACCGAGAAGTATCCCGGGTGCAGCCGCAGGTGGTTCTTGAACCAGCGCCGGGCCAGCTCGGGCATGGTCCAGACCATCGTTTCCCCTCCCGGCAGCGGGGAAGCGTCCGCGAAGCGGTCGGCCAGCCAAGCGGCGTGGGCGAGGTAGGCCTTCTCTTTTTCGACCGGTTCCGAGGCGCCGGCGGAGATGTTGACCCCGCTCAGGCGCCAGCGCACCCGCGGCCCGGGCAGGGTGCGGATCTCGCCCTCCCCCGCGAACGTGATCCAGGAAGCGTCGTCGCTGCCCAGGCCGAAGGGCAGCTCCACGAACCCCCCGCACCGGTCGAAGGCCGCGCGGCGGAACACGTGGTCCGGGGCGAAGCTCGCCCGCTGGTCCGTCAGCCGGTGGTAGGCGAACTCGACGGCCGTTTCCCGCGGCGGGTGCGGCGGGTTGATCCGGGCCACGACCCCGTCGGCGTTGATGGTCAGGGAGTTGAACCGGAACACGTCACCCCCGGCCGGTTCCGCCTCGACGGCTGCCAGAAAAGTCTCCACGCAGCGCGGCTCCATGACGTCGTCGTCCGAGAACAACCACACCCACGGCTCCGTCGTGCTCCGCACGCTGCGGTTCCAGTGGCGGACGACGTGGCGCGCGCCCTGGTTGGGCTCGAACCGCCGGTAAGTCAGCCGTCCGGCTGGCAGCGCCGCTTCGGCCACCTCGCGGAGTGGCTCCGGGCTGCCGTCATCGCAGACGTAGATGTGAAACCGCGAGTCCGTCTGCCGGGCTACCGAGTCGAGGGCCGCCGCCAGGAAACGGCGCTTGAAAGCAGGAACAACGATGGCGAGTTGGACCGTCCCGACAGGTTCAACGCTCATGGCGAGGAGGTCGGCTGTGCAGGAGAGCAAAGGATAACCGGGAACTAAGCCGTTGGGACTCGAACTTCAGAGTCATCTGGCAGACGGCAGCGCAATAAAAATTGGTAGGTTGTCGCGTCGGGAAACAACCTGTTGATCAGCTTGGTATCCCACCCTCGCAACAGGTGACGGCGCACAAATTGGCCTACCCTGCTAGCGCCGAGGATTACCTCGGCCGGGTGGTAGTAGCTGCTGGAACTTTCTTCCACTATAACCAATCCCGAAGATTCGATCATGGAACGCAGCGTTCTTCGAGTAAAAAATCTGAGATGGGTATCATCCAACAACCCCGAGGATTGGTAATCAAAGCGTCCCAATAACAAGTTCCAGCGGACGGTCCAGTGGGCTACGTTGGGAATGGAAATAAGCACCTGCCCTGCAGGCTTCAAAAGGCGGCAAGCCTTGACAAGCACACCGGCAGGGTTGCGTAGATGCTCAAGGGTGTCACCAAATAAGATAGTGTCGTATTTCGAGGTGAGTTGACTCCACTGATCGTCGTCTTCAATGTCACCGACGATCATCTGATCACAAAATTTACCCGCCTGCGTGGCCGCCACTGGACTAATTTCAAAACCGGTCAGAGTGCAGCGGAGTTTAGTTTTAAGGAACTCGGACAAATACCCTGTTCCAGGGCCAAACTCTAGAACCATCGTTTCGGGAGAGACCCAGGAAAGCAGGAGGCGATGACCGGGAGCCATGCTGCCCTGCCAATCGTAAATTTTTGTCGAGTGATCATTCATGCTTGATGCTGCTTCTCAAATTCCATCGACCAGTCAAAGCCGGGCGCGAGGAACTCGGAAACCATGTGCGTGGCCAACGTCGGCACCGGAGACCACAACCGATACTTACGAAGACGGACCTCACGAGAAACCGCACGCGCTTCCGCCAGCACAGGTTGACGCCTACCGGCCCGCTTCAGCAAACGTTTGGTCTTTGCCGGCAGGTTCCGCTCGCCTTTCGTCAGGCTGGTCCAGACTTGATGGTCCGTGCTGATCCAGCGGTAGGCGAGAAAGGCGGCTACGGCGTTTTTCAGAACTGATTTAGTGCTAAGAAACGTCATGCAGGTTGACTCAACGCTACGCCAGTGCTGACCGGCATAATGCTTTATTTGGGCAGGCCCTGCGTGATGTGGTTGAGTATAGTAATCAGGATGCTCATAGGGTGTTACAAAATCAACGACTTCTTGGTGACCACGTATGAAATCAAGCATTTTTGCGCACCCGCCAGGAAGGTAAAAATAATCGTCCTCGGCAAAATAGACATACTCGGATGCTTTCTGCTCCAAAAGGAGTTCGACCTGCTTTTCAAAGGTGACACCGTTTCC